>DATAVM010000052.1:0-3909 GCA_036267775.1 Gemmatimonadales bacterium | reverse complement strand
TGAACTTCCGCAGACCCTCGAATGGATAGAACATCTCGCCGTAGCGCTGCACCATGCGTCCCAGCCGATGCCAGGTGGGCGCAAGGGCGTGCTCCTCGAGTCCCGAGAGCGGCGCCATGCCGAGATTGAACCAGGGGAAGCCCTGCGCCTTGCCCCACAGCATGCACTCGATCAGCAGATAATCGGTCACTCCCTTGGGTGCGTTGGCGCCGTAGCGCATCAGATCGACCGACAGCTCGCGCGAGTCCGCCCGCCACAAGTTGGCGAAGGCCACGATGTTTCCGGCACGCCGCACGACGCCGCAATCGAAACGTTGCAGATAAGCCTCGTCGAAATATCCGAGGGAGAAGCGCTTCTCGGCGGTCTTCTTCTCCTCCAGCCACGCGTCGGACACCGCGCGCAGCTCGCCGATGAGCTCGTGCACCCGCATCGCCGGCACGACCTCGAAGCGCGCCTCCTCGCGGGTCGCGCGGCGATGCGATTGCCGCAGATCCGCACGCGCGGGGCCTTCCAGCGAGAAGCCGCCGAGATCGATCCGCGCCTCCTCGCCGAGCTTGCTCAGGTTCAGGCCGAGGTCGATGTACAGCGGCAGATTCTCCGGCTTGACCTGGTAGAACACCGGCGACACCGCCATGACGTCGCAGTGCTCGAGAAAGTCCCAGGCAAGCGCCTCGCTCGGCCCGCGTGCTCCCACCGGATCGCCCATCGCCACCCAGCTGTTGCCGGAGACCTGATACATGATGAATGCGGTGCGATCGGCGTTGAAGAGCAGATTCTTGTCGCCGAGCAATGCCAGGTTCGCGATGGTGTCCTCGGATTCGGCCACCAGCGCCGTGACCCGCTGCATGTCCTCTTCGCTCGGTGCCGGGCGCGGCGGCGACCCCGGCCTGAGCAGCCGCCAGAGGCCGTATGACGCGGCGATCACCGCCGCGAGCAGCGAAGCGCGCAAGCTGCGCGGCGCGGACGCGTGGAAGGCAAAGTCCCACCACAGATCGTTGTCGTACGAGACATGGCGATACGCAAAGATGATCAGCCAGGGAACCGCCACCAGCACCAGGGCGAAGGCCACGATCCACGGCCCCGAATAGTGCTGATCGATCAGGGAAGCGTGGCGCCGGAAGCGGCTGCGCGCCGATACCAGCATGATCACCACGAGCGACAGGATGATGGCTTCCTCGTAGTCGAAGCCTTTCAACAGCGACAGCAGTATGCCGGCGCACAGCAGCCAGACGGTGAGCCACCAGGCTGCATCGAGCCGGCGATACAGGCCGTGTGCGATCACCAACAACCCCACGCCCACGGCACTGCCGAGCAGATGCGACAGCTCCAGGATCGACAAGGGCACGAAATCGCGCAGCAGCGTGAGACGCGAGTGCACGCCCGGCGTCGCGCCCGAGACCAGCAGGACCACGCCGGCGAAGAACACGATGATGCCGATCGCCTGCGGTGTGACGGCGGACAGGAAGGTGCGCAGCAAGCGCACCAGCCGGACCGCGGGGCCGCGATGCACCCAGAGCTCATGCGCGCCGAGGAGGCACAGCGCTATTCCAAAGGGAATGAAATAGTAGATCGCGCGATAGGCCACCAATGCGCCGAGCAAGCTGTCCTTGGGCACCGACGGCATGAGCAGCAGCAGTACGGTCTCGAACACTCCGATGCCGCCCGGCACGTTGCTGACGATGCCCGCGGCGATGGCAAGGAGGTAGATGCCGGCGAAGGCGCCGAAGCTGAGGGACGCTTGAGCAGGCAGGAGCGAATACATGACCGCTGCCGCGAACAGGAGGTCCGCACAGGCCACGCCCACCTGGGCGAACGCTACCCGCGGCTTCGGCACCGGGATCACGATGCGGCGGTAGCAGATCGGCTGATGACGCGTGAGCACCAGCCGGAAATACCCGGCAACCACCGCGAGCAGCCCGGTGCCCGCGGCCACCGCGATCCAGGCGTGCACGTGTAGGACCGATCCCGACATGCCCGCTTGCGTGAGCAGCGACAGGCCCAGCAGGAAACCGGCACCGAGCAGAAACGTCACGGTGCCGAAGGCGATGATGGTCGCGATCTGCTTCGCGCCGAGACCGAGCGCCGTGTACGCGCGGTAGCGGATGGCGCCGCCGCTCAAGGTGTTGAGGCCCACGTTGTGCCCGACCGCATAACCCATGAACGAGATCAGGGCGATGCGGGGATAAGGCACCCGCGCGCCCGCGAAATGCACCGCCAGCGTGTCGTAGAGCGTCAAGGACGAATAGCCGAGCACCGTGAACAGCGCGGCGCGCGACACCTTGTCCGAGGAAATGGCGTGCACGTGGTCGAGGATGTCGTGCCAGCGGTACTGGCCGAGCAGATGGTGCAGCCAGAAGAGGGCCAACCCAAACAGGCCGAGCCCCAGGAAGGTGGTCCACGGAGGGACCTTTCGATGTGATGACGAATGTGTCAAGTCATGTATCGTAGCAGGGCTCCCAGGCGGCGCAGCAAACTGCTAGGGTGATGTTGCAACGTTTACAAGAGGTGGCCGATATGAGCGACAGCCGACCAGCGAACATGGATGCAACTCAGCTCTACCGCGAGGATGTCTTCACCGACCGCAAGATCGGCACGATCCGCAGGCTGACGCCGGTCGCCGCCGACGGCTCCGAGGACACCTCGCGTCCCATGATCTTCGTCGGGCAGGCGCAAGTCATGACCCCGGTCGGCGCGGTGCCGTTGAGCTTCGAGCTCGACGCGGCGACGCTCGACGGCGCGATTCAGAAATTCGGCGACGCCGCGGAGCTGGCCGTCCAGCAGACCATGCGCGAGCTCCAGGAGATGCGGCGCGAGCAGGCGTCGTCGCTGGTGATTCCCGACGCGGGCAGCGCCGCGTCGCTCGTAAATCCGGGAGACGCCATGGGACGAGGGCGCCGCCGCTAATACGCGAGCGAGATCGACAGGTAGGCGCCGCGCTGCGCATCCTTGCCCGCGATGCGCCCGAGATCCGCCCAGGCGGCGATCGACGACAGGTTCTTGACGGGCGGCCAACCGAGAAACAGGTCCTCGGCGCGAAGCGCTGCCGCGCGAACGACAGCTCGACCCGATCACGCCAATCGACGCTGGCGCCGCCGGCGCGCAGCGAGAAGTCCTGGGTTGAGACGTACGTCACAAACGCCGATGTCCCCACCTCCGTGTCGGTCTCGAGGCCGCCGATCAAAGCCCATGGAACGAGCCCGCCGCCGGCGCTCCCCTCCAGCTGACTGACGGCACCGGTCCATTCCAGCCGCTCGCCGGCATGGGCCGGATTCCCCGCGCCGAGCGCGATCCACACGGCGGCCAGCCCGATGCAGGTGCGCATCATGACGGCACGTAAGATAGATTCGCCGGTTCCCGAATATTGTGTCCAACCGCACAGCCTGCCCCGCGCGGCGCGTTTAACCTAAGCCTTTATCGGGTTTACTTATGACCAGACGCGCGCACCGCTTGCTGGCCGCAACGTCGCTGCTGCTCGCGGGGGCAGCGTCCGCCGCGGATGGCGGCCCGCGTGCCAGCCTTTACGACCGGCTCGGCGGTGAGCCCGGGGTCGCCGCGATCGCGTCGGAGCTCACGCCCATGAAGCGCGACGTGGTCGAGCCGGCCGCCGCCGGCGCGCACGCGGTGATCGCGCTGCTGGCGGCACGGACCGCGCTTGCCGCTCCGGTCAGCGTCCACGTCACCGACTCGACGGGAGCCCCGGCCGAGGATGCCGTGGTCATGTTCGATCCCCTGGACACGACGCCGCCGCCCCGCCACGACACCGCGGTCGTCGATCAGATCGACAGGACCTTCGTCCCGCGCGTGTCGGTGGTGCGCGCCGGCACCTCCGTGACTTTTCCGAACAGCGACCACATCCGCCATCAGGTGTGCGTAACCATGCTGGAGCTCCCCGCGGGACGCTATCGCCTG
>DATAVM010000051.1:0-3900 GCA_036267775.1 Gemmatimonadales bacterium | reverse complement strand
AGCGGGGCGCTCACGCACGTCTCAACTTCACTTCACGAACGGAATCTGATCGCGCCGAACCCACGCCACCGCGGCGACGCCAAGCAAGAGCACAAGCGGCATCGCGGGTGATACATGGAGGATGAAGACGTTTGTCAGGACCGCGCCGACCAGCGTCGGAATGAGCAGCAGTGACCCGAAAGCAGCTGCAGCGGGCATCAGCAGCGCGATCGCCGACGCGATCTCGATCGTCCCCGTGACATAGCGGAACCATTGTCCGATGCCGACGGCCTTGAACAGGTTGACCATCGCTGGCGCGCCGGCCAGCTTTGAGCCTCCAGCCATCAGGAACAGCGCGGCGAGCGCCACCTGCGTGGTCCAGAGCGCGATCAGGGCCGCGCGACCGCGTGGCCGTATCGTTTCGGTCGCGATCCGTGCATGGGTTGGCAGTGTGTCGATCATATGTCCTCCTTGAGAGATGTGATGTGTGTTCGTGATTGCAGTGCCTGTCAGGCGATCCGGGCGACCTGTTCAAAGGACAGCCGCGGACCGCGCGGGTAGAGCGTTGTGGCATCGCCGTAGCCGATGTTGCAGAGGAAGTTGGATTTCCATGAAGTGCCGCTGAAGAACGCTGCATCGACCTTGGCATTGTCGAACCCCGACATCGGCCCAATATCCAGGCCCAGCGAGCGCGCGGCCAGCATCAGATAGGCGCCCTGCAGAGTGCCGTTGCGGAACGCTGTCTCCCGGCTCAGCGCCTCGTTGGACGCGAACATCGAGCGGGCATCGAACGCGGGGAAGAGGACCGGCAGATGCGTGAAGAAGCGCTCGTCATGCGCGACGATCGCTGTCACCGGCGCCGCGGCAACCTGCTCGACGTTCGAGCCCATCAGCGCTCCGGCGAGCTTTGCCTTTGCCTCGTCGGATTTCACAAAGACCAGGCGCATGGGCTGCGAGTTCACGCTCGTCGGCCCCCATTTTGCCAGGTCGTACAGCTCGCGGAGCACGTCGTCGGACACCGGATCCCGATGCCACGCGTGGTGCGTGCGTGCCTCGGTAAAAAGTTGCTCGAGCGCTTCTGTCGGGAGTCCTGCGATAGTGTTGATCACGTTTCAATCTCCTGTGTGTGTGCGGGCCGTACGTATCTTGAAATCAAGGTATATGGGTCCAAAAAAAATCAGCGCCGC
Source organism: Gemmatimonadales bacterium (assembly GCA_036267775.1). Lineage (GTDB taxonomy): Bacteria > Gemmatimonadota > Gemmatimonadetes > Gemmatimonadales > GWC2-71-9 > Palsa-1233. The sequence goes on along the minus strand of DATAVM010000051.1, from coordinate 2,734 downwards.
TGCTGCGCGAATTTTCCGAGCTTGGCGCAGACACGCCGCAGCTCGCCGGTCTCATTGCGGGTCAGACTCCCGAACAGCCGTACCACGGCACGGACGTGCTCCGGGAACACCTTGTCGATCGCTTTCCTGCCCTTGGCTGTCAGCGAGACGCGCACGTAGCGCTTGTCCTGGGACTCGCGTCTCCGCTCGACCATTCCTTTCCGTTCGAGCCCGGCGACAACGGAGGTGATACTGCCGGTGCAGCGCAGCAGCTTCTGGGAGAGTTCGCCCTGGAAGAGTGGTCCGCGGTGCAGCAGGGTCTCGAGCACGCCAAACTGGCTCGGCGTGAGGTCATTCCGGGTCATGTCCGTTTGCAGCACGCCAGCGACAGAGTCGCTGGCGCGCATCAGGTTGATGAAGGCGCTCAACGCCTCGACTTCGGTGGCAGGTCCCGCGTAGTGGCTCGGCATATCTTGAGTTCAAGATAGTGCGGCGCCGGCCCGTGTCAAGGGACTCTCGCTCCCGCAGCAGGAGATGGCGGAGCGCTTACTGCCCCGGCGGCGGCGCCTGCCCCAGTCCGATCAATTCGCCGCTCGCGATCACGTGACTATGCATCGCGGCGAGCAACTGCACGAGCGTGACGTTCGTGTCGAGGGTGAGTGACGTGTCGAGCGCGAACACTTGCAGGTGATAGCGATGCTTTGGTCCGGCCGGAGTGCGGGGTCCAAGGTACGGCTGGTTGGCGCCATGATAATTCGGGCCCTGCTGCGCGCCTGCGGGCGCAGTCGTCATTCCCACTGGCAGCGTGGTAGTCGATGCCGGGATGTTGAACAGGATCCAGTGCAGGATCGGAGTGGTGTTGCGCGAGTCGCCGTCCTGCATGATGATCGCATACGTCTTTGTCAGAGCTGGGCCGGCGGTCCACGACAGTCCCGGAAATGTATTGCCGCGATATTGCGTGTTCTCCAACGGAATGTCTCCGCCCGACTTGAATCCGGGCGACGTGACCGTCAGTTTGATCGCGTCCTTGGCGGGCACGAGCACGAGTGCCAGGTTGGCCGCGGCGTTTTCGGTCGGGGCAGGTGGCTGCTGCGCCAGCGCGGGCATCGCGGACAACACCGTCATCGCCAGCACGAGCATTGGACGAGCGACGAGAGACGTCACGGGACCTCTACTTTGGAGTGAGCCGGAAGAGCGCGCCGGGATTCGCGTCTTCAATCAACCACACCGCGCCATCAGGCGCGATGGCCACATCGCGGATTCTGTGGCCCACGTCCCACCGCTCGGCTGGCGCGGCGCCGCCTTTTCCGTCAAACGTGACGCGGATGAATGTCATGCTCGCCAGACTACCGATCAGCGCGGAACCATTCCACTGCGGAAACATCGCACCGTGGTAGAACGTGAAATTCCCCGGTGCGATCACCGGCGTCCAGTAGATGACCGGCTTGGCCAGATCGGATCGCGTGTCGGGACTCGGAATCGGCGTGCCGTCGTAATTGACGGCGTATGACACCAGCGGCCAGCCGTAATTCTTGCCGGGCTCGATCAGGTTGAGCTCGTCGCCGCCCCTCGGCCCGTGCTCGAGTTCCCACAATCGGCCGTCAGGCGCGAACGCCAGCCCGTACGGCGTGCGGTGACCGCTGGTCCACGTCTCCGATGGCGTCAGATTTGGTCCGGGAAACTTGTAGTACGAGACCACCGGTGCGGTCTTGGCGGTTTCGGTATTTCGCGGCGGGTTGATCACCGGCACACTGTCGGCTCCGACCTTGCCCGCCTCCGGATTGCCGGGCGCCGGTTTGCCGTCGAGCGTCAGGCGCAGGATCTTGCCCAGCGGATTGTTGGGGTCCTGTGCTGGCGCCATGCGCTGCCGGTCGCCAACGGTGAGAAAGAGAAAGCGCTTGTCGGGAGAAAACGCGACCGCGGCGCCAAACTGTCCGCCACGTCCTCGTGCGCCATCGCGCCAGATCACGGTGAGTCCCTCGAGACTCGGCGTGGTGCCCGTGAAGGCGAGTCGGGCCCGTGCGAGGGCGAGGCTCGACCCGCCGTTGCCCGGCTCCGAATACGTGAGGTAGATATTGTGGTCCGTCCCATAGTTTGGTGACAGGTAGACGCCGAGCATGCCACCCTGGCCCTGGGACAACACCGCCGGAGTGTTTGCCACCGCGGTCTTTGCGCCTTGCTGAGTGACCAGCATCAGCGAACCCACCTTCTCGGTAATGAGCATGCGTCCATCTGGCAGGAACGCAATGCGCCACGGGAGATTGAACGATGCCACCTGCATCATCTTGAATGGCTGGCGTGGTTCAGCGGCCTGGGTCCCGGCATTGACCTGCGCCTGCGCTGCGGCGGCCGCGATGGTCAACAGGAGTGTGCTGTTCACGAACGCCTTCATTGTCAGCTTCCTCGTCAGAGACACCGTTCGTAGTTAGACGGTTTCACGGGGCGGGATGCACACGGGCCGGGGTATAGCAGTCGACGCCTGATTGTTTGTCATCCTTGCGTAGCGAAGGATCTCTGGCGTCATGGTACTGTTGAGGGATCCGTCGCCCAGCGATCTGCTGTGAAGTCACGGGTGCCAAAGACAGGCCTAACGTGGCCTTGAGTCCGAGATCCTTCGCTTTGCTCAGCAACTGTCTTGCCGGTGTCAAGCCGGCTCGGTCCGCCACATGGTCCCACGGGCGACCATGACATTCAGAATGCCGAGCAGTTTCCGCATGCACGCGACGATCGCCACTTTAAACGGTTTGCCGCGCGC
>DATAVM010000050.1:0-2149 GCA_036267775.1 Gemmatimonadales bacterium | reverse complement strand
ATGGGACCGTGGTGCTACGCGCCTGCAGTGCGATCCCTGCCGCCCGACCCGCCCCGATGGCGCACTGACGCCGCTTCGCACGCACCGTCCCATTGTCTGCCAAGTATTCACGTCGCGGGGTTGTGTCCGCGGAGCATCGCGGGGCGAGCACGGCAGCCGACCAGAGGAAGGCGCGGGTGTCTGAGCCGCGCGCCTCTGTCTTGGTAGGCGATCTCCCGGCTGCGGCGCGCGCGAGTTCCGCGCCGACGAGTGGGCGGTCTGGCGTGTTCGCCCCCCGCGCTCCAACGCACGTTAAGCGCGAGATCCTTCGCTCCGCTCAGGACGTGACAAGGAGCTACTTGCCATGCGTGAGCGGGATGTACTCCGCGTCATCCTTGGCCATTGCGCCAAACCATGCCACCAGCGCCGGCAACTGTGACGGCGGCAGCACTGCCGTCCCGCGCACGACAGTATGTACGATGCGAAGTTCGCGTCCCACCTGCGAATACTCCGCACGGAACGTCCCGAACTCGCTCACCGCATTGACCGATTGCGGCAGCTGTGCGGTGTAGCCCTCGGGGAGTGTCAATCGCAGCTCGTTGCGGGTGCCGCCGGTGCCCATGATGGCGCGCGAGTCGATCGGCAGATGACGTTCTCCTTCCTGCTTCATCTCGTCGAGTGCCGAGCTGAAGGCGGTGCCCGGTCCGCGAAACGCCTCGGGAATGCTGAGGATGCTGAGCGGTCCCGCGGGTTTGGCACCGCTGCCGCCGTGCATGACGTAGCGAATGGTGGCCGGCGCGGTACGGTCATGCGCGTCGAACAGCATTACCGTGTCGATCACCGAGCCGCCGAACGGCTTGGGGGCGGTGCGCTTGATCGCGTCGCGCTGCGCCGAGTCGGGCGCTTCGGGAAATGAGGCGCGCAGTTCGGTGGCGGCGGAGCCCAGCGCGGTGTATGCAAACGTTCCCGACACCTTGCCGTCGCTGGTCATCTCGCCGGTAAAGACTTCGTCTGTCGTTCCCGCGGAGTCCTTGGGGAAGGTGACTTCTTCCGATGATCCATCGGGATGGACGACCAGGCCAAAACCGCCTTGATACGACGGCGGAATCTCGCCGTCGGGAAAGTCAAAGGTGGTAAGATCGAGGAAGGTGTAACCGGGCGCGTTGCGGTGCGGCAGCGCTGCGATCACGTGATCGAACTGCTCCACCGCGGGAAGCGAGCGGTCGGCGGCGCCGGCACTGTTGAGGAGCACCGGATAGACGGTCACGCCAAAATGCTTTGCCGCGGCAATGAAGAGCGTCGCCTTGTCCTTGCAGTCGCCGTAGCCCGTGCCGACCGTCGCTGCGGGAAAGCGAGGCTGGTAGCCGCCCATGCCAAGAGATACCGACACGTAGCGCAGATCGTTCGCGATCCAGCGATGCAGATGGCGGAGCGTGTCGTCGCGCGTGGTGGCGGGCCGCACGATCGAGTCGATCTCGCTGACCAGCGCCGGCGTCAGCACATACCGGTCGCTCGCAAGCGAATTGTACCACTTGCCAATGGTGCTCCACGATTCAGGCGCAGTGACGCGCACCGACATGTTGGGGATGCTCGAATCGGGAGCGAAGATTTCGCCCTTGGGCGGCGTGAGGTTGCTGGTGGCCCAGGTATAGACGTGGCGCCCATCGCGCTGCTCTTCGGTGCGCTTGAAATCGAGATGCGTCTCGACAATGTGCGGCGTGAGGCTCGCGGGAACATCGAGCACAAAGCGCGAGCGCATCCCGGGTGTGGCCAGAGACACATTCCAGCCGCTCTGCATGTCGCCGGGCAGCGCAGGATTGGTGGTCTCGATCGTCCAGCTGAGATCGACCAGCGTGCCGGGCGCCACGTTGCTGAGCGAGTAGCGGACCACCTTGGTCTGCGTGTACACCGGGTTGGTGGTCGACGCCGCCACATCGGAGGTCTGTGACAGCGTCGGCTTCTCGCTGATCACCTCGCCGTTGGGCCGTACGACGCGCATCCAGTTGACCGTGGCCTTTTCGCGGTCGGGCTGATACGAAATGCTCTGCTCGGCCCACCGCTCCACGCCCGCGGGCTTGAGAATCTGGATGACCTGACGGTACGTGCGGGTCTCGTGGCCGTTGGGTTCAAAGCGCACAACGCCTTCATCCAGCAGATACACATAGGGATA
>DATAVM010000049.1:0-9901 GCA_036267775.1 Gemmatimonadales bacterium | reverse complement strand
GGGTTCGGACATTTCAATACTGAAACGCTGGGCCTGTCGCCGAACGCGATTCCTACGCTGCAAGTGGTCGATGATACGTTCACGCAGCATCGCGATGTGATGGCCGCGATCATTGCCAAGGCCAGGGAGCGAGCGGGGATTTGAGCAAGAAGACGCGGTGGGTACCAAATAACGCACGCTGTTCGTCGCATGAACGGGAGTCCCGATGATCATCGCACACTATCTCATTCCAGCGCTCTGGATCGCATGGCTGCTCTATTGGTGGGCAACCGCGTACGCCGTCAAGAAGACGCAGTGGCGTGAACCGTCAGGTCAAGCGTTCGCTTACCGCGTGCCTTTCATCGTCGCCGTCATTCTTCTCCTCGGCGGTGTGCGCGGTGTGCCATGGCTCAACGCGCGCTGGATTGCTCCGTCCGACATGATCTCCTGGATTGCGATTCTCAGTGTGCTGCTCGGACTCGCCTTTGCCATCCGCGCCCGCCGATACCTCGGTCCCAACTGGAGCGCCGACGTTACGGTCAAAGTCGATCATGCTTTGGTGCGGACGGGCCCGTACCGCTTTGTCCGCCATCCGATCTATTCCGGCCTCATCCTCGCCATCGCAGGGAGCGCGCTCGAGGTCGGCGAATGGCGAGCAGTCATCGCGATCGTGCTCGCGATCATCTCGCTCAAGTACAAGAGTCTGCTGGAAGAGCAGAAGATGCGGGAAACGTTTGTGGAGTATGATGAATACCGGAGAACCACAGCCGCACTGATTCCGTTTGTGCTCTGACCCGGTACGCCATCACGACAGATCGCCGGCTACTTCACGACGACCAGCGAACTTTCCGTTGTGACTTCCGCGCCGCCGCCCTTGAGGGAAAAGACCACGCGGTAGCTCCCGGGGTCGAGCCGCTCGAGCCCCAGCGTCCAGTCACCTTCGAGCCGGGACAGCTGCGTCACCTGATTGAAACTCACCGCGAGCCGCGGCGCGTGGGCGCGGTCGTCATCCCGGCGATAGAAGGCAAACGTCATGGTGTATGGCGTGCCGGCCTTGAGGCCCGCCAACTGCACGTATGCGTTCGCGCTGCCCGATCGCGGATAGGTGTTGAGCGGATTGAGCGGCACGGCTCGATCGCCAGAATTCCATTGTACACCGCTGCCATCCCGTCCAAACACCAGATTGCTCACCTGCAAGGTCTCGCTTGGCGCGGGCACAACCACTCCGCTGAGCGAGCCGATCGCGCCGCGCCCATCGGCTTGCGTGACAATCACGCTCGCGTCGTAGCTGCCCGGACCAACCGGTAGCTCGGCGATCCCGGTCAGGAACTGGCCCTTGATCAGTGGCTGCGCCGTCACAAACTGGCGCAGCGTGTCCATCCCCGCGCGGGCGGCATCGCGCCGGCGCAGTGCTTGAACCTGAACGTTGACCGGGTACACTGTCCGGCCATCGGCGATCTTGGTGGATTGCAGCTGATCGCCGGGCAATGCAAAGGCGACAACGATCCGTGGTGCACCGCCCGTTGCGCGATCAAGACCGTAAACCTGCAGCGAAGGCGTGACGGCGTGGGTGAAGGTCCGCGGAAATCCATCGGTCGTGGTGGCCTGATCGATTGCAGCGCGGCCTGCGTCGCGGGCATGCACTATCATCCCGGAAGAGACGGTCATGCCATCGGCCACCACTTCTGTGTTCAACATTGCCGCCGCGGCGGCGAGGCCGGCATCGTGTCCGCGAAACGTGAGACCACACAGCTTGATCTTGACCGCGGGAATGGCTGGGATCCGCACCGGATCGGTGCGGGAGGAGAGCGAGCAGAGCGATGGATCCAGTCCGCAGACTTGATTGCGGACCGCCGGCGACATTGCGAGGACGGTGGGGACCAGCGTCGACGCCCCGGATGATCCCTGAAAATCCGATTCCTGAAACTGCAACGTGAGTGGTCCCGTTGGCAGGAGGTACTGCCAGATCTCCACGGCCTGCCCGGTGATGGAGCGGGCGACCTTGTCGGGTGGCCCGTGACGGATCCATATGGCGCCGCGGTCGTCGATCTGATCCTGAATCGGTCGGTAGTAATCGAACGGGGTATCGTGCCCCACAGTCGCCGCATCGGCTTGCAGGCGCGCCAGATCAGGAAAGCATTCGGCGTTCTGCCGACCGAAGCGGTCGGCTGCCTCCTCATCCGCAAAGTCGCCGAACGGCAGGACCGAGTGAAAACGCTGTCGGCCTGTCTGCGGAATAGCAATGCGGAACGCATTCATCGCATACTCCACGCGCTTGTAATGCTCCGCCAGGCGGGATCCGTCCTTTCGTCCGTCCAGCATGTCCCGTTTGGCCCAGAAGGTCGCGACCCACGCACCACGGTCCGCGACCGGCAACGAATCCCACTGCGCCAGTTCCGCTGGGCTCGCCACCCAGGAAAGCTCGTCTCGGTACGCTTGCTTTGCGGCACTTGTCCGCGTGCCTGCGCCGCGAATGAGTACCGCATGGCCCTCGGCGGGCTCTCCTATGTGATAGAGATCCCGTGCCAGGCCGAGCGACACCAGCCCGCTATCGAGTTTACCCGCCGCGAGCAGCTCTCGCTCGATGGCGATCGCCGAGTCGACGCTGCCGCCATCACGCTCGAGCTCGGCAGTGGCAAACAGCGCTTCCGGTGACAGCTCCGCGCGGGCATGCCGCAACAGCGCGACTCGATCCTTGAGTGCGCCCGCGCCCTCTCGCGGCACCGGTGTGCTTGCCAGCGCGACCGCCGCAGGCGCGAAGGACGCATCGAGCTCGAGCGCTTGCGCGAACGCGTTGGCCGCACCGTTGCGATAGCTCATGCCAACCGGCATCAGCGCGCCGCCCTTGGAGAATACGGTGTCGCGGGACAGCTGCAGTCGCACACGTCCGAGCCCATACCAGGCCACCACCGACCTGGGTTGATCGAGTACTGTGCGCTCGAGCAGCTCTTCCGCGTGGCGTCCGTCGCCGCGATCCCCCGTCAGCTCCGCTCGCCGCTCGGCAATCAAGCCGGTGCAGAGACGGGTCGCGTCGGCTGACGTCGACGTGCAGGAACCTGCAGCGGGCAGATTGGCGGCCTGGGTGATGGCAGGGAGACGAACCAGGAGTGAATCGGCGGACGGCGCAGCCTGGGCAAGTGCATGAGCGGCGAACGGTGCCGCGCCGACAGCGGCAACGAGCAACAGCGACAGTGTGCGGCGGCGAAGTGCAGGGGGCAGCATCGCGACGACCTTGGTTGGGTATCGCGAGAACGTACCGATTGGGGAGAGGTCCCGCAAGCGCGCCAATAGAGCGAGGCGGCCCTCGACGGACCGCCTCGCTCATTTCTGCAGCAGACCGGACGCTTACGGCCGATTCTTGAACTCGTCGTACAGCGCCGTGTGCTTGGTGTCGAGCGGCACCTGGCGACCATCGATGAACAGATACTTCGTGTTCGTCCTGGCTTCGAGCAGGTTGCCGTCGGTCACCACAATGTTCGCCATCTTGCCCACCTGAATGCTGCCGAGTTTGTTGTCGATACCAAAGATCTGCGCCGGCCAGAGTGTCACCGACTTGATCGCATCGTCCTTGCTCAAGCCAAACGCCGCCGCCATCCCGGCCACATACGGCAGGTTGCGAAGATCCGGATTGGGCTCGCCCGCTGCGATCGCAAAGCGCACGCCCGCTGCAGCAAGCTTGGCGGGCGCAGAATAGTTGGCGTCGTATGGATCATCTTCGCGCGACGGCAACGTCATCACGCTGGTCAGGATCACCGGCGTATCGTGCTGCTTGAGAAAGTCGGTGATCCGCCACGCATCGCGCCCGCCCACCAGAATCACCTTGATCTTGTTCTCTTCGCCAAAGGTGACGGCGGTGCGCATCTCCGCGGCGGCATCGGCCGGAATGAGCGCCGGCATCTTGCCCTGAATCAGCGGGACGAGCGACTCGAGCACCACGCTGTGCTCGGGGCGCGGCAACGTCTTGTCCTTGTTGTATGCATCCCAGGCCTTGGCATAGGCATCGGCGTTGTGCAGCAGGGCGCGCAACGAGTCCATCGGATTTTCGCGCGTGGTCGCCGCCGCGGCACCGCCAAAACCTCCGCCACCACCACCACCGCGGCCGCCACGACCGCCCGGCAACGACAGCGCCATCGCGATGTCCCGTGTGACCGCCATCTGCGGCGGCGTATCGCCCGCAAGATTGATCAGCGCCGCCTGGCCCGACAACACACCGCCGGTCGGACGGGAGACCGCATGCGTAATGCCCACAACGCGTGTCACGCCGATTTCGGCGCTGTGCGGATCAATCCCGAAGAATGCGTGCACATTGGGGTTGAACTGCCCCACCTCGGCGTCATCGACCGTGGCATTGGCGCCTTCGGTGATCTCCGCCAGGCCCAGCGAATTGGCGGTCTCCATCATCCCGGGATAGACCATCAGGCCGGTACCGTCGATAATGGTTGCACCACCCGGCACTGCGACGCCCGCTCCGACCGCCGTGATCTTGCCGCCGCTGATCACCACGGTACCGTTGGCAATGTCCGGTCCCGACACCGTCACAATGTGCGCATTGCGGATGGCAAAGGTGCCCTGCGGTCCGGGGCGCGGATTGTACGAGCCGAGCTGAGCGGTGAGCGCTGCCGGAGCAGACGCGAGCACGGCCAGGGCGGCTACAACGCGAAGAGAACACCGCATTACCGGATCTCCTGGTGGTCGGGGTTGCTGGTGGTACCGCCACCGTTGCCATTGCCGCGACCGCGACCAGTGGCCGCGCCGCCATTCATTGCAGCGTCTTCCTTCTCGAGTTCCGCGCGCTGTTTTTCCATGTCGTCGCGGTTGGCCAGATCCTTCTGGCGATCAAAGAGCATCTCGCCGTCGACAAACGTGCTTTCCACGCGACTGAATACCGAGAGCGGATCGCCGGTCCAGATCACCACGTCGGCGTCCTTGCCGGTGTCGAGCGAGCCGATCTTCTTGTCCACACCAAGCTGAATGGCGCCGTTGATGGTGATCGTCTTCATCGCCTCGTCTTCGGTGAGGCCGCCGTATCGCATCAGCTTGGCGGCGTCGATGTTGAGACGGCGAGCGCGACCATCGTCGTCCGAATTGATTGTGGTGATGACGCCGTGCCGCATGGCGATCGCGACGTTATACGGGATCGCGTCGTACGCCTCGATCTTGTAGCCCCACATGTCGGCAAAGGTCGAAAGTCCCGTGCCGTGCTTGGCAATCTCGGAGGCGATCTTGTAGCCCTCGAGGCCGTGCTGCAGCGTCTGCACATGGAAGCCGAGCTCGTCGCCGAGTTCGAGGAGCATGAGCATTTCGTCCGCACGATACGAATGCGAGTGGATGTAGCGCTTGCCCTCGAGCACTTCCACCAGCGGTTCGAGCTCCAGATCGCGGCGCGGTGCGACGAGATCCTTCTCGCCCTTGGCCACGCGCGCGTTGTAGTCATCCCACTCGGCCTTGTAGTCCTTGGCGCGGGTAAAGGCGTCGCGGATGATCTCTTCCTGGCCCATGCGGGTGCTGGGATAGCGCTTGGCGCGCGCGGCCTGACCCTGCACGATTACCTGCGCGTCGTTCTTCTGCGTCACGTTCTCGCCCAGTGCGAACTTGATGCCCGGCGGCGCGCTCGGCATTGGAAAATCTTCCACCGGATGACCCCACTTGAGCTTGACCGTGAGCACCTGGCCGCCAATGGTGTTGGCCGACCCGTGCAGCACGTTGATCGTGGTGGTGCCGCCGGCGAGTTCCTTGTAGATGATCGGCGACGTGGGATTGAGCACGTCGCGCATGTTCACCATCGACGTGACCGACTTGCTCCCTTCGTTCACCGCATCGATCATGCTGTGCGAGTGCGGATCGATGATGCCGGGCGTGACGTACTTGCCTGTCGCATCAATCGTCACCGCGCCGGCCGGCGCGCTGAGGCCCTTGCCGATCCGCGCGATCTTGCCGTTCTCGAGCAGGACGTCGGTGTTGGCCATGGTGCCGTGTGTCACCGTCATGACAGTGGCGTTCTTGATCAGCGTGGCCGGCACGGGCTTGGCCGCCGTGCCCTGCGCGTACGCCGCACTCGCCCCGACGGCGACCAGCGCCGCGAGCAATACCGACTGCCGCATCGCAACCTCTGCGTGTGTGAGACGGATCACTGTGCGCGCCCTCCGCTGAACGTCCCGCCAGCGTGGTCTTCGACCGAGAGCTTGCCGCGAATCGCACCGCTCTCCATTGTGCCGTCGAACTCGGCCTCGTCGGTCGAGCCGTTGCGGGTGAGCATCACGGTGAAGTAGAACGTGCCGTCGGCGTCGACGCCGCCATCGAGGATGTCCATCGCGCCGAGGGCGCCTTCGACCACACCGTAGAGACGGTCATCGTCCTGCGCGAGATGCACGGTGACAAGATGATCGACCCCGTCGAGCGACACGGAGACCTGCCACGCGCCGGTCGCGTCGAGTCCCGGGCGGGTGCGGCCACCGGCTGCACCGTTGGCGCCCGCGACAGGTGCCGCGATCGCCACCGGACTGCCATCGACAAAGAGCTGCGTCACGCGAGTAGCGGGATCGAGCAGATCGCCGCGCGTGATGGTGAGGTTCGCGATCTTTCCCACTTCGATCGAGCCCATCCGGTCGCTCACACCAAAGAAATCCGCCGGCGCCCAGGTCATTGCCTTGAGCGCCTGATCGGCCGGCAGACCGCCAGCGACGGCCTTGCGCATGTTGGCGAGCGCGTCGGCGTAGTTGTTGCCTGATTCAAAGATGAACTTGACGCCAGCGTTGGCCAGAATCTCCGGGCCCTTGGGCGCATACACCCGGTCGCGCAGCATGCGCAGCGGTTCCGGATCGCTGGGATCGCCGCCGCCGCCACGACCACCGCCACCGCCAAAGCCGCCACCACCACCCGCACCACCAGCGCCGGCGCGGGGAAAGTTGAGCGACAGCAATACCGGCACATTGTCGGCCTTGAGACGGTCGGCCACCTTGTACGCCTCAGCGCCGCCGGCAATCACCGCGTGCAGATGGAATTCCTTGGCCAGATCGAGTGCCCGCACAATTTCGCGCTCGGTGTTGGCAAACATCACGGCCTGCTGCGTGCCCGCCAGCACCGGCTGCAGCGCCTCGAGCGACGGATCGTAGTCCGGTCGCGGCATACCGCGCGGATTGCGATCATAGGCAGCCTTGAGATCGTGGTAGTGCTGCGCGTCGAGCAACTCCTGCCTGAGCTGGGCAAACACGCCCATCAGCGAGCTCGGAAATCCGCCGCCGCCACCGCCCCGTCCACCGCCCGCGCCGCGCGAAAAACCGATATGCTGCGCCACCGAGGACTTGACTACCATCGCCGAGACATCGGTGCCGTTGAGATTGATCAGCGCCGACTGTCCGCGGAAGATGCCGGCGGAATTTCCCGTGAGCGCGGTGGTGAAGCCGGCGGCATGCGCGGCGTCAAACGCGCTCTCGTCGGGATCGAGCTGGTCGACGGCCCGCACTTCGGGTTGCATCCCGATGCCGTAGTTGGAATTGGGTGCGCCTTCGGTGCGCGCCACCGGCGTTGCCGCCGCGGTACCGCGACCGGCGCGGCCTGCGGTTGCTGCCGTCGCGGCCGCGCCAGCAGCGGGCTGCGCCGTGGCATAACCCAGGCTGCTGTAGGCGTCGATGAATCCGGGATAGACCGTGAGGCCCGTGCCGTCAATCGATCGGGCGTCGGCCGGTGCGGTGACATTGGCACCGACGCCGGTGATGACGCCATTGCGGATCACCACCGTGCCCTTGTCGATCGCGGGCCCGCTGACCGGCACGATGCGCGCATTGGTGATGGCGTAGGCCGTCGACGGTTGCTGCGCGGCAAGCGGCAGCGCGAGGGCAAGGCCCACGACGGCCACCCCCGCAAGGCGGAGCGTTGCTACCATGAAGTTCTCCTGGGAGTTCAGGCGCGCGCGGGCGAACGCCAACGTGAAACGTGGGGCTGCCCAACGCGGCTAGGAAACTACTGCCAAGAGTGCGAGCCCGCACGGGCCGCCGTTAACTTCTGCATACCTCTCCTTGTCACGGAGTCTGACGATGGGTCTGCGCCTTCTCTCGCTCATCCTTGCCGCAGCCGCTGCGGTTCCCGCGGTCGCCGTCGCCCAGAATCCCAATCCGGTACCCGGTGATCCCAGCCCGTACCCGCAGCACTCGCGGACGAGGCCACCCCCAGCGGTCGTGACCCCAGGCGCGTACGTGGGACCGATGGCGCCGCCATCCGACGCAATCGTGCTCTTTGACGGTCGCTCGCTGGCCAACTGGCGCTCGGCTGACACCACCAAGGGTGCTGCTCCCTGGACCGTCGTGAGCGGCGCGATGGTGATCAAGCCCGGCAGCGGCGACATCATGACCCGCCGCGCCTTTGGCGACGTGCAGCTGCACATCGAATGGTCCACGCCCACGCCGCCCAAGGGCGAGGATCAGGAGCGCGGCAACAGCGGCGTCTTTCTGATGCGTACCTACGAACTCCAGGTCCTCGATTCCTACCACTCGGTCACCTTTCCCGACGGCCAGGCCGCCTCGATCTACGGCGAGTATCCGCCGCTCGTCAACGCGAGTCGCGCGCCAGGAGAGTGGCAGACGTACGACATCATCTTTCACCGGCCACACTTCGATGCGTCGGGAAAGCTCACCGCTCCAGCGCGGGAGACCGTGCTGCACAACGGCGTGCTGGTCCAGGACAACACTACGATCATCGGTCCGACCACCAACGGCCAGCGCAGCGCGTACTCCGCCCACGCCGACAAGTTGCCGCTCGAGTTGCAGGACCACGGCTTCCAAGTGCGCTATCGGAATATCTGGATCCGCGAACTCTCCGGCGAGGACCATTGAGCCACGCTCATACACATCGGCGCCGCCCGACAGCCGCCCGATGAAGAAGCTCGTCGGCTGGCTCGGCGCCACCGTCGGCAGCGCGGTCGGCTGGTGGCTCGGCGCGTACGTCGGCATCATGACGGCGTTCTTCGTCTCGCTCGTCGGCATGGCGCTCGGCGGCTACGTCGCCGTCCGCTGGCTCGCTCAACACGTCGACTGATGTTTCTCTTTGATCGCGCGGGGCGGGCGCTTGCGACCTTTCTCACCCGACCGCGCCCGCGGCGCCTGCAGGTGGCCACGAGCCAGCCCGGCGATCTGGCCGCCACGCTGATTCCGGGCGATGTGCTGCTCGTCGACGGCGACACGCGCATCAGTGTCGCGATCAAGTACCTCACGCAATCGAGCTGGTCACACGCGGCACTGTACATCGGCGACTTTCTGCCCGCTCCGACCGATGGGTCCGAACGCCTGGTGCTGATCGAAGCCGACGTCAACGCCGGCGTGCGCGCCATTCCGCTCAGCACGTATGCAACGACGCACACACGCATCTGCCGCCCGGTGGGCCTCTCACCCACCGAAATACGCGAGGTCATCCAGTACGCCGTCGAGCGTCTCGGACATCAGTACGATGTGCGTCACATCTGGGACCTCGCCCGCTACCTCCTGCCCACGCCGCCCGTTCCTACCCGTTGGCGCCGCCGGCTTCTGGCCGTGGCCGCGGGCGATCCTACGCGCGCCATCTGCTCCACGCTCGTCGCCGAAGCGTTCGATCATATCCACTATCCGATCCTGCCGCTCTCGGTGATGGCGCGGGATACCGATCCCGCGGTCGTCGACAATTTTGCGGAGCTCAGGCACATTCGCGACAACGGACTGTACATGCCGCGCGACTTTGATGTGTCGCCGTACTTCCAGATCATCAAGCCCACGCTGATCCGTGGCTTTGACCCGCACGCCTGGAGCGCTCATGCTGCCGCTCACGCGCCGTGATTTTGTCGCCACCTCCGCCGCGGCAGTTGCCGCCGCAACACAGGCGCACCGACTGCGGGCGCGAACGGCTGCGGTGATGCTCTTTCAAGGCGACTCGATCACCGACGCCGGGCGCGATCGCA
>DATAVM010000048.1:0-15089 GCA_036267775.1 Gemmatimonadales bacterium | reverse complement strand
GACGCCGTCGACGCTTGTCTCGCGGTTTGTGCGGATAGGCTTGCCGAGCCCCAAGGAGCACCTGGTCGCCGTGCGCCTGTGTCATGCGGCGCGACTCTTTGATGAAGGTGACCTCACCGTGGCGGATGTTGCCTACCGGCTGGAGTATGCGAGCCCGCAGTCGTTCGGCCGGCATTTGCGCATTGTGCTGGGAATCACACCGAGTGAGTTCCGATCGCGGTTTCCGTTCAACACGGTGCTCGATCGCTTCATCGGCCGGTTTGTCCAGCCGCATGTGGGCATCTGGCGCAAGTTCCGGCCGCTGGCGCCCGGGCGGGGGTAGAACGTCGATGACGTACGCGGCGGAAGACTTGTCGAATGCCTACATCGTGTTGTTGACAGTCGACATGCGAAGCAGTGTGGTGGCAACCGCACTTGCCGCGCCCATCCAGCGCGCCATTTCCGCCGTCGATCCTTCGGTTCCGGTGGCGCGGATGCGCACGATCGATCCACTCGTCGCCGATGTGTCCGCCAATGCGCGCGTCGCCACGATCACCATGACTTTCTTCGGCATCGCTGCCCTGCTACTTGCGATGTTTGGCCTGTACGGTGTCATCGCGTACGCCGTGAATCAGCGACGGCAGGAATTCGGATTGCGCACCGCATTGAGCGCTGGCCGCAGCGACATCATCAGGCTCGTCCTGGTCGATGGGCTGACGCTCACGGCGGTCGGACTCGGAATCGGCGCGGTGCTCGCCGCGGCCGGCGGCCGGGTGCTGCGGTCGATGCTCTATCACGTCACAGTGGTGGATCCTTTCACCGCACTCGCGACGCTCGCAGTGCTCGCGGCTGCGGCGGTCCTCGCGTGCGTGGTTCCCGCTATGCGTGCTGCAGGGGTTGATCCAAGAGTGGCGCTGGAGGAGGCATGACATAGAGTGCCTGTCGTTGGCTCGACGGCGTCTTCTTCTGCGGATGGGACTGCACGAGGAGCGAATGATTTCCCAGAAGCCGCGGGATCGATCGGTTGCCTGATCGCAAGGCCGCGTATCCGGGTGCTGCCGCGTACCTGCCGGCGAGCCATTCGCTTACTGCCTGTCGCAAGGCGGTCGACGCATGTCACGGCTGCCCGCTTTACCGGCGCGCGACCCACGCGGTGTTCGGGGAGGGCGCCGCGCACTCTCCACTTGTTCTGATTGGCGAGCAGCCGGGAAACGACGAAGACCTCTCCGGCCGCCCATTTGTCGGTCCCTCGGGCAAACTGCTCGATCGTGCATTGGCCGAGGCCGGCGTCGACCGCGGCAAGGCTTACGTCACTAACGTCGTCAAGCATTTCAAGTGGACGCCGTCAGGCGAAAAGCGGTTGCACAAGAAACCGGACGCGGCCGAGATCGCGGCGTGCCGACCGTGGCTCGAGGCGGAACTCGCCGCGGTCAAGCCGGTCACCATCGTCGCGCTGGGCGCCACCGCGGGCCAGGCGCTCCTTGGCCGCGCGTTCCGGGTCACCAGGCAGCGCGGCGTCCCGCTGACCACTCCGTTTGCGCCGCACCTGATCGCGACGATCCATCCGTCCGCTGTGCTGCGTCAGCGCACCCCGGATGATCGCGCACGCGAATACGCCGCACTCGTTGCGGACCTCAAGGTGGTGGCTGCCACTGTGACGTGACCCTGGTTGCCGCGTTGATCGTGCCCGGCACGAATTCAGTGCTGCTACTGGACTATCAGTTCGCCGGCACCCTTTGCCGCCGTCGATCCTCAACCGTGGCTGCACGAGACGGTTCGGCCTCTCAGCGTGATGACCACAGTCCAATCGAACGGAATGAAAGGATCCATCGTGTAGAGGCTGTCCGGCGCAATGATCTACCCCCTGAGCGTTAGCAATCCGGTGATCTGGTAATCGGGTCTGACGGACCGGATTCGATGTTTGACGGATCTGTTTCAGAGCGAAGGTCCAAATCCGTGAAGGGACTCGGGCGCCTTGTCTCCCCGTGCGCCTGCGCTTCCATTGCACGTCCGTTCTGGTATGCGCCACGCAAGAACGCTTCTTCTGCTCTTCCGGGCCGCCGCGTCAGGCTGGTGGGATGACAACGTCCCGCGCCTTGGCGCGTCGCTGTCGTATTACACGCTCTTTGCGATCGCGCCAATCCTTCTCGTCGCCATTGCCGTGGCGGGGCTGGTGTTTGGCGTGCCGGCCGTGGAAGGGCGCGTTGTGGGCCAGATCCAGGGGCTCATCGGCCGCACCGGCGCGGAAGCGGTGCAGGCGCTTCTGCAAGGTGCCAGCCGGCACCACGCGGGCGTGATCGCCACCGTCGTGGGGTCTGCGACCTTCGCGCTCGCGGCCATTGGTGCGTTCATGGAGATGCAGGCAATTCTGAACACCATCTGGCACGTCGAAGCCAGGCCACACGCCGAGGTGAAGCAGTTCATGCTGAGCCGTGCCCGCGCGTTCGGCCTGATGGTCGCGACCGGATTTCTTCTCCTCGTCTCTCTCGTCGTGAGTGCCGCGTTGGACGCGCTCGGCACGTGGGTTGGCAATCGCCCCGTCGCGGCGCCCGCCGTATGGATGATCGTCAACATCGTCATTTCACTCATCGTGGTGACGACGCTGTTTGCCCTCCTCTACCGTTTTCTCCCTGACGTCGAGTTGCGCTGGCGCGATGTCCTGCCCGGTGCGGTGATGACTGCTGTGCTCTTTACCGTCGGCAAGGAGCTGATTGGGCTCTACCTCGGTCAGGGCAGCGTCGCGTCGAGTTACGGCGCGGCTGGCTCGGTCATCGTGCTCCTGCTCTGGGTCTACTACGCGTCACAGATTGTGCTCTTTGGCGCGGAGTTTGTGCGCGCCGATGTGGAGCGGCGACTTGGCAAGCCGCCGCTGCCACGCGCCACCGCGCGTCGTCGCGGATCCTCTTCGCGGCGGAGCCGGTATGATGCGAATTATTAGGATTGGGCGATCCCAGCACGGAGGAGGGAAGGCCCGCAACACCGTTCCTCCTGGACATTGCTCCAGTCCGGCGTCGTGTTTCGGCAGGAGGGGATCGTCAGGGGATCGCACGAATGGATCCAGACGAGTATGATTGGAAATCTCGAACACGAGGCACAGGCATGCGCCTGGAGAGAATGCTGGTCGCGCTCGGCATCGCTGCCGTTATTGCCGCCTGCGCCGACGACATGCAGCCGCAGGGAAGTGTTGGCACCTGGGGCGGAGTCAACTTCGCGTTGCGATCGACCGCATCGACCGCGTCATTCTCATTCTGGTCCCTCTGTGGTGGCGTGTCGTCGACGACCGCGATCATTCCCGATGCCAAGGGACACTTCACGATGCGAGGACGATTCGTGCAGGGTCAGTCGATGTTTGCCGATTCGGCGACGATCGTCGGGACCGTCACGGCCGACAGCATCGATGTCTATCTCACGCTGCCGTCCGATCCAGCGGGGTCGTCCCACCATTATGGCGGCCGCCTGGATGCTACGGAGACAACCACCAATTTTTGTCCAGGCTGAGAGCTCGACCTAGCGCGCCGCGTCGTCTTCGGCGGCAAGCTGTCGCAGGTGAGTGCGCGCGGCCTTGCCCGCAGGTACATCACGATGATGGTGCGCGAACGCCGCCAACTCGGACTTGAGCTGGTCGCGACGTCCCGCGGCCCGATACAGATCGATCAACCCATTCGCCACAACCCACGCGTCCTGCGGCGACGGATTCATTCCTCGCACTTCCAGATACATCTGCTCGGCGCTGTCGACATCTCGCGTGTGATCCGCCAGTAATGCCGCCAGGCGCAGGCGAGCTTGAACATCTGTCGGGAAAGCCACGATGTGCGATCGGTATGAATCGACGGCGTCCAGGATCAATCCCCGCTGAACGAGCGCATCCTGCTCGGAATACTCCCGCACCACCGGCGTTCCCCTGGGCCATGTGATGCTCCCGGCGCTCGCTCCCGCATGGCGGATAAGCCACCAGACAATCCACACCGCCAGACCTGTTCCGACCACATCGGGCAGCGCCAGCCAACTGACGCCGCCCTGAGCAACGAGCACTACGAACAACATCGGTACGCCGATCAGCGTGGCGATGCGAAACACCATCACCCGCTCGGCGCTGTCGATGTCGCGGAGCCGCTTCATGCCGGCGGCGCGTCGGGAATCTCCGCTTCTACCAGCAGCGAGAGCAGCTGCAGCGACTCCTGCCACCCCAGGTAGCAGGCTTCGATGGGAATGACCTCCGGCACGCCTTCCTGCACCACTTCCAGTGCGGTGCCGAACGGAATCTTCCGGAAGGTGACCGTGGTGCGCATGTCGGCCGGCGGCATCGGAGGATCGAAGTGATCGGTATGCTCGAGCCGCTCGCCGGGGACAAGTGTCGTGAATGTCCCGCCGAATGAGTGGCTGGAGCCGGTGCCCAGATTGGTGAACGACATGCGAAACGTCCCGCCAACCTTGAGGTCGAGCTGATGGACCGTGCCGGTGAAGCCATGAGGCGGCAGCCACTTGCACATGGCGGCCGGATCGACAAAGGCACGATAGACACGCTCGGCGGGGGCGCGGATGATGCGATGGAGGCGGACAGTGTTGGCAGGCATGGTTGGTTCCTTCAGGGGGTTGGCGATCAAGGCACGCGAGGTGAGACGCAATCTAGACTCACGCCTCGCGCGCGCGACAGCCGCTCTGACGCGATCGAGACGACCGTCGTATGCTTGGGCATGGTCCTCGAACCGGAGCCACCATCGGGCAAGAGCAGGATGGTGGCGTTTGGAGTGAGCCTGCTCTGCCACGCCGCGCTGGTCGCGCTGTTGATCCTGGCAGTCCGGCACGTTGCCACCCGGGCGCCACGGCCGCTCGCCGCGATCGACACATCGACCACTGGTCCGGCGGGATCGCTGGTGGTTCCTCGCGTGGCGTGTCACGTCCTTCATTCCCTTTCGGAAAAATCGCTGCTCGAGCGCATCGGTCGAACCAGAGTGGAGCTGATTCGGCAGATGCCCGGGCTCGACACATCGCACGTGCAGTTCGTTGGGCTCGATTCGCTCTGTATCAGGGCGTGGCGCGCGGTCAATCAGTTCGATGGGCGCTCTGACGTCGGCGCGCCGCCATGGGACGCGGACGTGGTCCGGATCGGCGGACTGTACGTGGTGGACAGGTCGGGCGCTTCAGGCGCGGGTACGGGGGGATCACTCCTGCTCGACAGCACGTTGAGCCGGGTCCTTCGTCGGCTGCCGTGAGCTGATGGCCTGCAACATGAAGACGCCGGCCTGACTGCGCCGGCGCCTTCCTTCTCATGTTGCCGTTGTAGCGGCACTACCATCCGGCCCTACTCCGCGTCTTCGTCCATGTCGGTCGAAGTCCCGCGGTTCGAGTCCGAGCGGCCGGCGCCCCGCTCCGTACGGTGCTGGCCGCCGCCGCTGCCGCTCTTTGTTCCCGTGTTCCCGCTCTTCTGCGACCCTTTGTTCCCGGAGTTCGAACCCCGGTCCATGTCCGATTTGCCCGCCATTGGGGCCTCCATGAGAATGTGTCGTTCGCGTTTCACTGCTGCGAACGCATCTGTACGACGCCACGCTCGCGGTGATAAACACACTCCTCAACTGCGGGCGGAATCTCCTTTGCAAAGCGCCGTGTTCGCGGCCTGAGGCCGGTCCAGCGTCGACGGAACAACGGTTGCAAGCGGGGAATTGATATAGGTGAAATCGAGGCCGAGTCGTTGGGCTGTGCTGTGCGTGCGCGACACTGCCGCTAGCAGAACCTCGGCAACAAGGCTCACCACGACCCCTGACATGTGTGGAATGTCCTCGTTACCTCACCGGGCAAGTCCCGGGTACAGTCGCGCGGCAATCGCCACCAGCACCACAATGCCCGCGACCATCACGCCAAAGTCCAGCGCTACGCCCGTCGCACTCGTGGCACCCGCCACCATCAACGTTCTGAGCGCGTCCACCAGATACGTGAGTGGGTTCACGCGCGCGATGGCGCCGAGCCACGGCGGCATCATGGTGATCGGATAGATCGCGTTGCTCGCAAAGAAGAGCGGCATGGTGAGCACCTGGCCAATCCCCATGAAACGCTCCCGTGTCTTGACCACGCACGCCACCACCAGCGAGAACGTGGCAAAGAGTGCCGAGCCCAGGAAGACCGCGGCGCACACACCCAGAACGTCGAGTGGATCAAACCGCACCTGCACACCGATCACCACGGCAATGGCAAAGACAATGATCCCCTGTACCCAGCCGCGAACGCCAGCTGCAATGGCCTTGCCCATCACCAGCGAGCTGCGCGATGCCGGCGTGGCGAGCAGCTTGTGTACGATCCCAAGGTCACGTTCCCAGATTACCGCGATGCCATAGAAAATGGCCGCGAAGAGTACGCTCTGCGCCAGCACGCCCGGCGCCATGAACGCCATGTAGCTCAGATTGCCCGTGGGAATCGCGCGGGTGCGGGTGAACACTTCACCGAACACCAGCAGCCAGAGCAGCGGTTGAATCGCGCGAGTGAACATCTCGGTGGGATCGCGGCGCAGCTTGGCAAGATCGGCGCTGGCGACTGCCCACGCGTGGCGGCAGAAGCTCGCGACGCTGTTCGGCGACGGCCGCCGGTCAACCAAGACGGCTGGCGGTTCCGCGGGTACGACGGATGTCACGGAAATGTCCTTCGGCGGAGATGGCGCCGCCGGCAAAATGCGTAAACACATCGTCGAGCGTCGCGCCCTCGCCGACCTGCCGGCGCAACTCCGCCGGCGCGCCGCGTGCCGCGACCAGCCCGGCATGCATGATCGCCAGATCGTCGCAAAGCGCTTCGGCTTCTTCCATGTCGTGTGTCGTGATGAGAATGGTCATCCGGTAGAGGCGACGCGCATCTTCGAGACGGTCCCACACCGCGCGCCGCGCGATCGGATCGAGGCCGATGGTTGGTTCGTCGAGAAAGAGGATCACCGGCCGGTGCAGCATCGCCTGCGCGAGCTCGAGTCGCCGTACCATTCCCCCCGAATACGTCTTTACGAGCGAGCCCGCCACGTCGCCCAGGCCCATGAAGGTCAACGCTTCGCTGATCCGGACCGTGCGCTCGTGCCGCGGAATGTCATAGAGCCGCGCCGACAGCAGCAGATTCTCGTTGCCGGTGAGTGCGCCGTCCGCCGACAGCAGCTGCGGCACATACCCCATCGCATGCCGCACCTGTGCCTGCTCGTTGGTCACATCAAAGCCGGCGACATGCGCCGTTCCCGATGTCGGCGGCAGGAGCGTCGTGAGCATCTTGATGGTGGTGGATTTGCCAGCGCCGTTGGGGCCGAGCAGACCGAAGATGGTTCCGGCCGGTATGGTGAGTGTGAGTTTGTCGACGGCGAGACGATCGCCATAGCGGCGCGTCAGCTCGTTGGTCACGATTGCCGATGGTGCCAGCGCAGTCGGCAAAGCGTCAGTTGCAGCAGCAATATCGGTCACATTCGCAAGATAGCATTGTCCAGGCAGCGCTCTGTTTCGCTATTTGACGCCGAGTTCGCTCGCTCGCACCAAGGCATGCACCGCCACACCAGTCGCGGCGATCTTCTCCCGCCCGCCCGCCTCGCGGTCGACGAGCGCCAGCACTCCGAGCACATTGCCGCCTTCCCTGCGCACCGCATCCAGCGCGGTCAGGGCCGAGCCGCCGGAGGTGATCACATCCTCGATGAGCACGACATCCCAGCCGGCGGCAAAGTTGCCCTCGATGCGTCGTCCGGTGCCATGTGCCTTGGCTTCCTTCCGCACAGAGAACGCATCGATCACTGCGGTCGTGCCGGCACTCGCCGCGGCGATCGCATACGCCACGGGATCAGCGCCCATCGTCAAGCCGCCCACGGACCGCGGCTGCCACCCGGCCGCGCGAATCGCGGTAAGCGCCAGTGGTCCGATCAGCGCTTGCCCAGCCGCCGACATGGTGGTGAGGCGGCAATCGATGTACCAGGAAGAACGCGCACCTGAGGCGAGTACAAAATCGCCGTGACGCACGGAGCGTTCGCGCAGGAGGTCGACCAGCGCCGCGTGTGTGGGAGCCGACACTAGTCGCGGCCGAACAACGACGAGAAGAAGCCTTTCTTCTCCGGCTCGGCGGTGGCGGCGTCACAGAACGCACGCGTGAAGTCCATCACCGTCTTCCACCGCTTGCCGAGGTCGCGCGCGAGTCCCTTCATCACAACTTCTTCCAGGCGCGCCGAGAACTTGGTGCCGCGATCCGCCTGATTGAGCGGAATCGGATCCTGCGTGAGCAGCTGCTGGAAGAGTTCGCGCGGATTCTTGCCCGGAAACGGTGTCACTTCAGTCAGAAGCTGGTAAGCAATTACCGCCAGTGAATACACATCGGCCTGCTCGCCCACCAGCTCGCCCGAAAGTGCTTCCGGCGCAACGTATTGCAGCGTTCCGACAAAGAAGCCGGCGCGCGTCAGGCGCTCTTCCGGCGGCAGCTCGGCGTCCCGCGCGATGCCAAAGTCGAGCAGGCGGGCTTTCTGTTCCGCCGGGTCGAACATGATGTTGGCCGGCTTGAGGTCGCGGTGGATGATTCCGGCCTTGTGGGCCTGCTCAAGCGCCGCGCCGAGCTGCTTCACGATGTTTGCCGCGGCGGGCGGGGTCATCTTGCCGGAGCGGGCCATGAAGGTCTCGAGCGGCTCGCCGGCCGCCCATTCCAGGGCCAGGTACTGGACCCCGTCGGCTTCACCGAAGTCGAAGGTGCGCACCACGTTAGGGTGCACGACCCTGGCCCCGAATTCAGCCTCCCTCAGGAACCGCTTGATGGCCACCGGATCGCTGGCCAGACGGGGCCGCAACACCTTGAGGGCCACGAGGCCCCGTTCCGCGTGCTCCGCCTGATAGACCTGCGCGGTGCCGCCTTCGCCGACCGGCTTGCGGATGGTGTAGCCGGCGACCGTCCGCCCGACCATGGGATCTTGTGTCATGGGATGCGGCAAAAGTACCGCCCGTCCGCCCGGCACGGCAAGCGCAAGCGGGGGCTCTTCCCTCGTCATATAATCAGACATGCCCCACTACCGGCTTTGCCGCGTTGCGGCTCGCACGCTCCTTCTCCTCGTTCCGGTTCTCGCCAGCTGTGGCGGAAACTGGACCCGTGTCGGCGAAGTGCCCCAGGCACACCCGCAGGATGAAGCGGCGCAGATGCTCGACCCCAACGTCCTCTATCAGAAGCTCGGCCGCTTTGTCTCGCCGGGTCAGGTCCACTACGTGGGCTCGGTGGCGTTCGTCCCTGGACACGCAGACTCCACCGACGCGATCGTCGGGCTTTCGCTTGCCAACCGGATTTTCACCTTCGAGCGGCAGGACAACGCCTACACCGCGCGCTACCGCGTGGAATACGAGTTCGACCGCGCCAGCGGGCCGCCGATCATTGTCGGTCGCAACGAAACGCTGCGCGTCGGCTCCTTCCAGGAAACCGTGCGGAGCGACGAAAGCATTCTTTTGCAGCAGAGCATCGGGCTCAAGCCCGGCGACTATCAGCTCACGGTGCGTGTCCGCGATCTTGGCAACAGCAATGTCGGCACCGCGACGCAGCGGGTCGCAGCACCGGTCTTTGGCCCGGGCAGTTTTACCGCGCCGATCCTGGCGTACCGCGTCCGCCGCCGGACCTCGCGCAACGACTCGCTGTCCATTCTCCTCAATCCGCGCGGCACGGTGGCCTATGGCGGCGATACACTCCTCGTTTACTTCGAGGGAGTCGGCTTTCACGGGCCACAGAACGTGCCGCTGGAAGTACGCGACGAGCGTGACTCGGTCGTCCTCAAGTCCACCGTGCACTTCACCGGCGGAACGGATGTCGAGAGCCAGGTCGTGCGCATCGCCCCCGACTCGGCACCGCTCGGCCAGCTCGACATCATCCTCGGTCCCGAAGTCGGCTCGGGCAGCTCGACCGCGAACGGGCAGGCGCGCATCGCCACCGGTCCGCAGAACATCATTCGCACGACGTCCGCGGTGGTCTCCTTCTCGGATGCCTGGGTGGTCACCCGCTTTGATGACCTGCTCTCGCTGCTTCGCTACTTTGGCGAAGACAGCCGCATCAATGCGATGAAGAAGGTTGTCGGCGCCAAGCGCGACTCGCTCTGGAAGGATTTCTACAAGGTCACCGATCCCAATCCGAGCACGCCGGAAAACGAGGCGCTGGACACCTATTTCGCGCGGCTGGCCATCGCCAACAACGAGTTCCGGGAATCCGGCGAGTCCGGCTGGCGCACCGATCGCGGCGAAGCGTTCATTGTCCTGGGCCCGCCCGACCAGGTCAACGATGAGTCCTCGCAGCTGCAGGGATACAACCGGATCATCACGTGGAACTACGACGAGTACCGCGTGTCGCTGACCTTCCAGGACGTGTCCGGCTTTGGCCGCTTCGAGATGACTCCCACGTCGCGCGCCAACTTTGAGCAGGTGCGCGTGAGGGTGCAACGCACCGCGCAGTGACCGGTCGCATTATTCTTTTGTAATGGCCAATCACGATCCGCCGCATCTTTTTCTGGTCGACGGATACGCGCTCATCTATCGCGCGTTCTTCGCCCTGATCACCCGTCCCCTCCGCACCGCCAAAGGTGAGAACACATCGGCGGCGTGGGGGGTTACCAACTTCCTGCTGCGGCTGCGCGAGAAGTACCGCCCGGACTACCTCGTCTGGGTCAATGATGCCGGCGATTCGTTCCGCACGGCGGAATACGCCGAGTACAAGTCCACCCGCGAAAAGCTCGACGATGAACTCCAGGCGGACTTCGACCGCGCCGTAGAACGGGTGCGCGAACTCCTCACGGGTTTCCGCATTCCGCTGGTCGAAGTTGCCGGCTATGAGGCGGACGATGTGATCGGCACCCTCGCGCTTCGTGCCGCGGCGCAAGGGCTGCAGAGTGTGATCGTCTCCGGCGACAAGGATTTCTACCAGCTCATCCGCCCGGGAATCGCGCTGCTCAACCCTGGCCGTGGTGGTCCCGCTGGTGTCGACGAGGTATGGGTCACGGAGGCCAATGCCGCCGAGCGTCTTGGCGTGCCGCCTCATCAGGTGGCCGATTGGCTCGCGCTCGTCGGCGATACCTCGGACAATGTTCCCGGCGTGCGCGGCATTGGCGAAAAGGGCGCCGTGCAGTTGCTGCAGGAGTACGGCGATCTCGAATCCATGATCGAGCGGCGCGCCGAGATCAAGCAGAAGCGCGCGCGCGAGGCGCTCGAGATCTCCATCGATGTCGCCCGCCTGTCGCGCCGGCTCGTCACCATCAAGACCGACGTGCCGGCGGAGCTCGATCTCACGGCGCTGCAATCTTCCATTCCCGATCGCCAGGCGCTCGCGCGAACGTTTGCGGCGCTCGAATTCCACTCGCTCCTGCCGCGGCTCGACCGCTTTGAAGCACTCGCGGCCGAGGTCGCCGTGGCCGTGGTCGAATCCATTGCAACCGCACCAGCGCTGGATGTGCCCGTCGTCACCGATCCGGCGGACCTCACCGCGCTCGCCTCTGCGCTGCGTGCCGCACCGCTCATGGCCTTTGACTGCGAGACCTCGTCGCTTCAGCCGCACGACGCCGAACTCATCGGGCTCTCGCTGGCGGCCTCGCCGACCGAGGTCTGGTATCTCTCGTTTGGCCATCGCAATCCCCCCGGCACGCTGTTCATGGCCGAAGGTGCGGCCGACGCGCGGCCACCGGTGGTCAACCTGCCGCCGATCACCGACCCGGCATGTGTTGCGATCCGCGCGCTCCTCGAAGACGCCACCGTGCCCAAGGCCGGGCACAATATCAAGTACGACACGGAAGTGCTTCGCCGCGCCGGCATCGAGGTCCGCGGTATCGCCTACGACTCGATGCTCGCCTCATTCGTGCTCGATCCATCGCGCCGCTCGCACGGCATCGACGCTCTTGCGCTCGAGTTCCTTGGCGCCTCGATGACTCAGTACACCGACCTCTGCGGCAAGGGCAAGAACGAAATCCCCTTTGCCGAAGTGCCTGTCGACAAGGCCGCGTCCTATTGCGGTGCCGACAGCGCCACCGTGCTTGCGCTGCACGCGCACTTTGCGCCGGAGCTCGCGCGCACCTCGCTGCAGCCGCTCCTCGATCGCGTTGAAATGCCGCTCGTGCCCGTGCTGGTCGACATGGAATGGGCCGGCATTGCCATCGACGGCGCACAATTCGCCGACCTCGGTCGCACCCTGGCGCAGGACCTGAGTGTCCTCGAAGCGGCCATTCAGCACGCGGCCGGCGACAAGCCGCTCAACATCAACTCGCCGCGACAGCTCGCCGCCATCCTCTTTACCGATCTCGGCCTGCCCGTCCTCAAGAAGACCAAGACCGGCCCGTCAACCGACGCCGACGTCCTCGAGCAGCTCGCCGATCAGGGCCACGAACTCCCGCGTCTCATTCTCAGCTACCGGGAACTGCAGAAGCTCAAGAGCACCTACGTCGATGTGCTGCCGCTTGAAGTGAACGCAGAGACGCATCGTATTCACACCTCGTTCAACCAGGTTGGTGCCCAGACGGGGCGACTGTCGTCGAGCGATCCCAATCTGCAGAACATTCCAGTGCGTTCGGTGCGCGGGGAAGCGATCCGCCGGGGATTTGTGCCGGCAGCCGGCTGGAAGTTTGTCGTCGCCGACTATTCGCAGATCGAGCTCCGACTGATGGCACACCTGTCGGGCGATCCAGCGTTCATCGAGGCTTTCCGCCGGGGCGACGACATCCATCGCCAGACCGCGGCGATCATCTTTGGCGTTCCGCTCACCGAGGTCACGGGCGAGATGCGGTCACGCGCCAAGACGATCAACTTTGGCACCATCTACGGGCAGGGACCCTTCGCGCTCTCCAAGCAACTGGGCATCCCGCAAGATGAAGCGCGGCGTTTCATCAGCGATTACTTCACGCGCTTTGCCGGCGTGCGCGCCTATCTCGATCGTCAGGTGGAACTGGCACGCGAGCAGGGCTTTGTCGAAACCCTCTTTGGTCGCCGCCGCTACATCAACGAAATCAACGACCGCAACTTCAACATCCGCTCCTTTGGCGAGCGCACGGCGCAGAACACACCGCTGCAAGGCTCAGCCGCGGATCTGATCAAGATCGCCATGGCGCGGGTGCATCAGGCGCTGCCGGCGGCCGGTCTCGACGCACGCCTCTTGCTGCAGGTGCACGATGAACTGGTGGTGGAAGCGCCGGCCGCCGAGGCGGAGCAGGCGGCCGCGTTGCTCAAGGAGCATATGGAAGGTGCTGCGGAGCTGGCAGTGCCACTCAAGGTCAGCGTGGGGATTGGCGACAACTGGATGGACGCCAAGCACTAGCGGCTATTGACGGCGCCGGACTCCAGGCCACCAGTTCCAGCGGCCGGCGATCTGCATCAGCGACGGCACCAGAATCATGCGGATCAGCGTGGCGTCGAGGAAGACCGCGACGGCCAGCCCAAACCCGATAAACTGCATCATCAGGATCCGCGCGAACGCAAAGGCGCCGAACACGACGATCATGATGATCGCGGCCGACGTGATCACGGATGCGGTCGCCGACACGCCCTCACGCGTTGCAACAGCGTTGGCCGCGTC
This sequence comes from Gemmatimonadales bacterium, assembly GCA_036267775.1. Lineage (GTDB taxonomy): Bacteria > Gemmatimonadota > Gemmatimonadetes > Gemmatimonadales > GWC2-71-9 > Palsa-1233. The sequence continues at coordinate 1,601 of DATAVM010000048.1, read as the reverse complement.
GGCGTCCGGGGCCGGCGTGACCTGCATCCGCCGATCAAAGACCTCCTTGATCCGCGTGAGCAGGAACACCTCGTAGTCCATCGACAGGCCGAACACCACGGCGAACACCACGACGGGCACCAGCACGTAGATCGCGGATGTGGGCCCGTCGATCCCCAGCATCGAGCCGCCGATCCCCTTCTGAAATACCAGCACGATGATACCGAAGGTGGCCGCCACCGAGAGCGAATTCATCACCACGGCCTTGATCGGCACCAGCACCGACTTGAAGACAAACGAGAGCATCAGCGCCGTCACGCCAAGAATCAGGGCAATAATGAATGGAAACCGGTCCAGGAGCAGCTTCTGGAAATCGAGCGCCGTTGCCACGTAGCCACCGACACGTATCGTCGCACCGTTCAGCTGCCGCACGTGGTGCGATGCGATCTTGAGACGGACGTCGCGGACCACATCCATCGCGGTCGTGAGCGAGACCGTGTCGGCCACGATCACATCCATCAGCGTCGTGTGGCCATCGCGAGAGAGATAGGCGTCGAGAAAATCAGGATATCGCGCGCGCACCGTGTCCGGCTCGCTGTAGAGCAACGAGTACTCGAGAATGCTCCGGTTGCGGTCGATATCCACCAGCGACTTGACGTCGCGAATGCGCGGATCCGCGCGCAGCGTATCGCTCAGGTGCTTGAGGCCCCGCAGCGCCACCGCACTCGTCGCTTCCGTGTCGTTGGGGAACTCGATCACCAGCCGGATCGGCTGCACATATGCCGACATGCCCATTCGGGCGAGGGTGAGCACGCCGGCTCCTGCTTCGGTTTCTTCCGGCCACCAATGCCGGCTTGGCAGGCCGATCTTGAGCGAGAACGCCGGAATGGTCAGCAGCGCAATCGCTCCGCCGCCAAAAGCGAGCGCCCGCAGCGGATGCCTCGACAACGACCGCGCCCACCGCTCCCAGCCGTTGGGGCGGTGGTACCACGCCAGCCGGCGCGCCAGCCAGCGGGGGCGGTCGATCGAGCGCCCCAGGATCGCGAGCAGCGCGGGCAGCAGCGTGGTCGCGAGCAGGACGGCAATGGCGACCACCACCAGTCCCGCGATCCCGACGCTCTTGGTTTCCGAGAGCGGCGTCAGCAGGAGTGCCGCAAAGCCCACCACCACGGTCATCCCCGAGGTCACCACCGCATGGCCGGCGGTGGCGACCGTGCGGGCAGCGGCCGCGTCCGGTTTGAGCCCGGCGTTGAGCTCCTCACGAAAACGCGTGACCACCAGCAGCGAGTAGTCGATCCCCACGCCGAGCCCGATCATCGAAATCATCTGCAGCACAAAGACCGACATCGGCGTGAACTCGGCGATGACGCCCACAATGGCCAGCGCAATCGTGATCGCCATCACGCCGACGATTGTCGGCAGCAGCGCTGCCACGAGCGCGCCAAACGCCAGCACGAGAACGACCAGCGTGATCGGAATGATGCGGAGTTCGCTGCGGTGCGCGTCTTCCGCACTCACCTGGCGGATGTCGATGTCGAGCGGGGCGCGGCCGGTGACAAGGACGGTGTACTCGTCGCGGTTCGGAAAGCGGCGCAACGTTCGCTGCAGTGCGGCCCGCAGCG
>DATAVM010000047.1:0-50422 GCA_036267775.1 Gemmatimonadales bacterium | reverse complement strand
GCCTTCGTGCGTCGGGGGAGTTGCCGGGGGCGGGCGAGATGGCGCAGGAAGCGAAGGACCTCTCGCAGCAACTCAGCGCCGGGCAACTCACCCCCGAGACCGTCGATCGGCAGCAGAAGCTCTTCAAGCGGATGCTCGACGCCGGGCGCACACTGCAGGGTGACGATCAGGATGACAGCAAGCGGCAGAGCACCACAGCCAGGGACGGCAACGTGCGCGTCCCGCCGTCGCTCGATCCGCGCATCAAGAACGGCACCGGTGATATTCGTCTGCCCAGCTGGGAGTCGCTGCAGCGGCTCTCGCCCGACGAGCGTCGGCGCGTCATCGACTACTTCCGGCGTTTGACCGGGGGCGACCGGTGAAACGCATCGCGGCAATCTTCGCGATCACGCTGGCCGCGGCGCTGCGGCCGCTGCCGGCCCAAAGTGCGCCCGGGCTGCGGCTGTCCGGCGACACCAATGCGGTGAGCCGCGCGCTGGCGGCGGAACGCGCCGGGGCCACGGCGGAAGCGGCGCGTCAGTACGCGATCGCCTTGCAGCAGCAGCCGGCCAACGGTACCGCATTGATGGGATTGGAACGGGCTCTCCCACGTCTCGATCGCCGCTCGGAGCTGTTGCCGTTCATCGCGCGTGCACTCAAGACGGATTCCAGTTCGATCGGCGTGATGCTGGTGGCGGTCCGCACCTTTGCGGCGCTCGGCACTGCCGATTCCGCGGCCAAGTATGTCCGGCGGTGGGCGAACGAAGTGCCGCATGACGAATCGCCGTGGCGCGAGTGGTCGACGGCCGCGCTCGAGGTCCGCGACATGCCGCAGGCGATGGTGGCCCTCCAGATGGGCCGCAGCGAGCTGGGCGGCCCGCCGGCCCTCGGACTCGAGCTCGCACAGTTGCTGCAGAGCGAGGGGAAGCTCGCCGACGCGGCGCGCGAATGGATTCCAGTCGTGCGCGCGACGCCGGCGTACCGCAACGGTGCGGTGAGTGTACTGGGGCAGGTGCCACCCGCCCAGCGCGGCCTCGTTCGCGATGCGCTGGCCAGGGACAATTCCCTTGACGCGCGGCAACTGCTCGCCCTGCTCGACGTGCAGTGGGGCGACGCTCGCACCGGCGCAACGTTGCTGCGCGGTGCGCTCCCCGCCGATCATGCCCAGGCGATCGCCTTGATTGACGATCTGCTCGGCGCGATGCACGGGCATGACGATCACGCCTCCCAGCTGGTCCGCGCGTCGACACTCGAACTTGCGGCGACCTATGAGACCGGCACGATGGTCTCGCGCACGTTGCTCGACGCCGCCAATGCCTACGCCGCCGGCGGCGATGACAAGAGCGCGCGTCGGGTGCTCGAGCGAGTGAGCGCCGATCCCGCCGCACCGCCCGGAGTTGCAGCCCGCACATCGACCACCATGCTCGGAGTGCTGCTGGCCGAAGGCAAGCCTGCGGACGCCGAGCAGATGTTGGGCCAGTTGGCCACAACGCTCAGTCCCGATCAGCGTGATGACGCCACCCGGCGCGTGGCGGACGGCTGGATCGCCGCCGGCGATCTGACGCGCGCAGCACGGCTGGTCGCGGCCGATTCCAGCCTGGAAGGGATCGACCTGCGCGGGCGCATTGCACTCTACCGGGGAGATCTGGGAGCGGCGACACAACTGTTCAAGGCGGCCGGCCCGTACGACGACGATCGCGTGGCAGCACTGCGCCGGGTGGTGGTGCTGAGCCTGCTGCAGGCAGTCGGACGCGATTCGCTGCCGGCACTTGGCGCAGCACTGCTGCAACTGGATCGTGCCGATTCGGTTCATGCGGCGAGCAGTCTTGAAGCGGTGGCCAGCACGCTGGACAGTGCCGGTGGCGCCGAGGTACGCCTGCTTGCGGGCCGGGTCGCGCTTGGGCACAGCGACACGGCGAACGCGCTGCGGCTATTCCGGCTGGCGGACATTCCCGGTCACCCGGCGACTGCAGCGGCCGCACGCCTGGAGGTCGCACGCATCAGTGCTGCGGCCGGGCGCGTCGCCGAAGCGCGGAGCCTGCTCGAACAGCTGATTCTCGATTTTCCGGAAAGTGCGGCAGTACCCGAAGCACGGCATCTGCGCGATGCACTTGCGGGCGCGGTTCCGGCGGGTGGCGCATGACATCGCGACGCCGCTTTGTGCAGCAGGGCGTCACCCTGAGCGCCGGGCTCTGGCTGCCGCGGCGCCACTGGCTGGCTCGTGCCGGTACGCCGGCCGGGTCGTATCTCGTGCCGATGGACGACGCACAGGACGATCATCTGAAAGCCTACGGCCTGGCGTTCCGTGCGCTGGCGCGCGGCGATCACGGCGAGTGGCTGCTCAACTATCGCGGTGGCTCGCTCCTGATGGACGCGACCGATGCACTGCAACACGACGCAGCACTCGCCGGCGTAACGCTCGAAACCCCCGATGCCGGTGCGATCGCCGCAATCAAGGCGCAGATCCAGGGCAGCAACATGGACGCGGTGCCGCTGGAGAAAGTGCCGCGTGTGGCGGTCTATTCGCCACCCGATGCCGCCCCGTGGGACGATGCGGTGACCATGGCGCTCAACTACGCCGGCATTCAATACGATCGTCTCTGGGATCCGGAGATTCTGGGTGACCGTCTGGCCAATTATGACTGGCTGCACCTGCATCATGAGGATTTTACCGGCCAGTACTCCAAGTTCGCGGTGACGTTTGCCGGCGCCGATTGGCTGCAGGACATGATGACCCGCGATCGCGGCACCGCAGCGCGTCTGGGCTTTGCGACGGTGCCCGATCTCAAGCGCGCGGTGGCCGAGCGGATCAAGGCCTTTGTGGGGCGGGGCGGATTTCTCTTTGCGATGTGCACCGCCACGGAAACGCTCGACCTTGCGCTGGCCAGCCAGGGCATCGACATCGCCGCGGCGTACGCCGACGGCACGCCGATGGATCCGCTCGCGTCGTCCAAGATGCACTGGGATCAGGCCCTGGCGTTTCGCGACGCGCAGCTGGAGCTCTCGCCGTCGCTGGCGGTGTTCAGCGACATTGACGGCCACCAGGTCAACAGCGCCAATCGGCAACCACTCGGCGCGTTCACACTGTTCAACTTCTCAGCCAAGATCGACCCGGTCGCGACCATGCTGGTGCAGAACCATCGCCAGGTCATTGCCGATTTCTACGGCATCACCACGTCGTTCCGCCGCGACCGCATCAAGGCGGACGATGTGGTGCTGGCCGAGGAACCTGGCGCGCCGTGGGTCAAGTACATCCACGGCGAGCACGACAAGGGAACGTGGACCTTTCTCGGGGGTCACGATCCGGAAGACGCGCAGCACGCGGTGGGCAACGCGCCCACGGATCTGTCGCTGCATCCCCATTCGCCGGGCTACCGCCTCATCCTCAACAACGTCCTTTTTCCGGCGGCAAAGAAGAAGGAATTGAAGACCTGAGCGACCGTCTCTCTGCTGTGGTGCGCGAGACGCTGCGCCGGGAAATCGAGGCGGCCGACGGCAACGAAGTGTCCTTTGTTGCGACGCTCGATGCTGCCGGAGCGCTCACGGGTGTCCGTGCGGTGGCGCGCGGAACGGTGGACTGCGTGCTGGCACTCCCCGGTGTGGCGCGACGCGGCGAAATGCTGCTGCACAATCATCCATCGGGCCGGCTCGAGCCGTCGATGCCCGACCTCTCGATCGCCGCTCGCGCGCACGACGACGGCATCGGCTTTGGCATTGTCGACAACAGCGGCGAGCGCCTCTACGTGGTGGTGGAAGTGCCGGCACCGACGCCGCGGGTGCGGCTCGATCCGTTCGACGTCATCGAAACCCTCGGCGCCAACGGTGCGGTGGCCCGGGAGCTGGGGAGCTACGAGGATCGGCAGAGCCAGCGTGATCTGGCGGCCCATCTGGCCGATGCCTATAACGACGGCGGTGTGCTGCTCCTGGAAGCTGGCACCGGCGTGGGGAAGTCGTTTGCGTATCTGGTGCCGGCGCTCGCATGGGCGCGCGCCAACAATGAACGTACGGTCGTGTCGACCAACACGATCAACCTGCAGGAACAGCTCGTCGGCAAGGATCTGCCGCTGTTGCGGCGCGCGCTGACCGACGGCGACTACGAGCCGACCTTTGCGCTGCTCAAGGGATGGCGCAACTATCTCTGTCGCGCGCGACTCGATACGGCTGTGGCGAGCCAGCAATCGCTGCTCGAGGGAGACAAGCTTGCCGAGCTGATGGACATCACCGCGTGGGCCGCGCACACGTCCGACGGCACGCTCGCCGATCTCACGTCACCGCCATCGCCGGAAGTGTGGGACGAGGTGGCGGCAGAAGCCGATCTCTGCACCCGGCTCCGTTGTCCGCACTTCGATCGCTGCTTTGTCTTCCAGGCCAGGCGCCGCGCGGCGCAGGCCGACGTCGTGGTGGTCAATCATCACCTGCTCGCCGCCGATCTCGCGGTCCGCCAGGCCTCCGACAACTGGGAGGAGGCCGCAGTGCTGCCGGCGTATCGTCATCTCATCCTGGATGAAGCGCACCATCTGGAAGATGTCGCCGCGGGACATCTCGGCGCACAGGTCACGAGCCGCGGCATTCGCCGGCTGCTCAATCGGCTCGAGCGCAATGGCAAGGGGCTTGTCCCGGCGCTGCAATACGATCTGTCGAGCGCACACGATCTGTTGAGCCGCGCGTCACTCGATCTGCTGCGCGAGCGGTTGATTCCCGCCGTTGGCGACGCGCGGCGCGCGGTCGAATCGCTCGTGCTGCGCCTGCTCGCGCATATCGACACCGTCGGTGCGGGGCAGTTGCGCCTCGATGACGACTTTGCGCGACACGATCTCTGGGCGGAGGGGCTCGAGCACGATCTCACGGCCACCGTCAATGGCTTTCGCGCGGTGGCGGAGCTGGTGGAGACCGTCGCCGAGCGGATGGCGACGGTGGAGTCGACGGACCGCCGCACGCAGCTCGTGACCGAATGTCGCGGTGTGGTACGGCGGCTCGAATCGGTCGTTGACGGCCTCAACGCCACGTTGCGGCCCGCCACTGGCCGCGCGCCCGACGTGCGCTGGATGGAGCGGACGGGCCCCAAGGGCCAGGCGCTTCATCTGGCGGCCGTGCCGCTCGACCTGGCGCCGCTGCTGCGCGCGCTGCTCTTTGATCGGCTCGACACGGTCGCCCTGACCAGCGCCACGCTCGCCGCTGGCGGCGAGTTCGCGTTCCTCGCGTCACGCGTGGGGCTCGCGGGCGAGGATTCGCCGGTGACCGTCCAGGAGATCTTTCCGTCGCCGTTTCCGTACGGCGATCACTGCCTGCTTGGGTTGCCGGACGATGTCCCCGATCCGCGCGAAGACGAGGCGGGCCATGACGCCGCGGTGGTGCAGGTGGTGCAGGATCTCGCGTGGGCCAGCGACGGCGGCATCTTTGTGCTCTTCACTTCGCACGCGGCGCTCCGGCGCGCGGCCTCATCGCTGCGGGGCACGCTCGGTGCGCGCTTTCCGATTCTCGTCCAGGGCGAAGGCCAGCGCGATCTCCTGCTGCGCCGTTTTCGCGAGGCCGGCAACGCCATTCTGCTTGGTACCGATTCCTTCTGGGAAGGTGTCGATGTGCCCGGCCGCGCGCTCCGTGGATTGGTCCTCGCCAAGCTACCTTTCAAGGTGCCCTCCGAGCCGATCACCGCGGCCCGGCTGGAGCGGTTGGCGGAGCAGGGAGAAGACGGCTTTTTCGGCTATCTGCTCCCCCATGCGGCGCTCAAACTGAAACAGGGATTCGGCCGATTGATTCGCGGAGCGCAGGACGTCGGTGTCGTGGTATTGCTCGATCGCCGCGTGGTGACCCGGCGATACGGCGCGATGCTGCTCGAAGGTCTTCCGCCGGCTGAGCGGGTGATCGGATCGTGGGCGCAGGTTCGTACCCGTTGCGAGGATTTCTTCGCTCGGCATGGCATCGGAGCCGCGACGTGACCGCCGTGGTCCAGCCGAGCAAGATCGTCTGCGTCGGTCGAAACTACGCCGCGCACGCCCGCGAGCTTGGCAACGATGTGCCCAATGCGCCGCTCCTTTTTCTCAAGCCGCCTTCCGCGCTGCTCGCACCCGACGCGCCGATCATTTTGCCGGCGGTGTCGCAGCAGGTCGAATACGAGGCGGAGATTGGCGTGGTGATCGGATCGCGTGCGTCGCGTGTGCGCGCCGCAGACGCCATGGCGCATGTGCGCGGTTTCACCTGTGTCAACGATGTGACGTGCCGCGACTTGCAGAAGGCCGACGGTCAATGGACGCGCGCCAAGGGGTTCGACACGTTCTGCCCGGTGGGGCCGGTCGTGGCGACGGGACTCGACTGGACCAGACTGGAAGTCATTGCGCGCGTCAACGGCGTCGAGCGGCAGCGTGGCCGGTCGGCGGACATGATCTTTGCCATTCCCGTGCTGGTGGAATACATCAGCCATGTGATGACGCTCGAAGCCGGCGATCTCATTCTCACCGGGACACCGGAGGGTGTGGGGAAACTGGTCGCGGGCGACGTCGTCGAAGTAGAGATTCCGGGGGTCGGCGTGCTTCGCAATCCGGTCCGGGGAGATGAGAGTCGATGATCTCGATCAGCAAGCGCGTGGGCGAGTTGCCCGACTACCCACTGGCACGGATTCCGTCGATCAAGCGGCGCCTGATTGCCGCAGGCATGGACGTGATCGATCTTGGCGCCGGCGACGCGGACGGGCCGCCACCGATCGAGACGACCAACGCGCTCCGCTCGGCGCTCGACATCACCGCCCTGCACAAATACGGATTTCAGCAGGGGCTTCCGGCCTATCGCGAAGCGGCCGTGCGCTGGGTGGAACGGCGCTTCGGGCAGCGTTTCGATGCCTATACCGAAATGCTGCCGCTCATCGGGTCCAAGGAAGGACTCTCGCACCTGCCGCTCGCCGTATGCAATGCGGGTGACATCGCCATCGTGCCGGAGCCGGGCTATCAGGCGTACATCGGCGGTGCCATTCTGTCCGGCGCGGAACCGCTGATTGTGCCGCTGCGGCCGGAAAATCAGTTTCTCGTCGAGCTCGATGAGTTGCCGGAAGCCACGCTGCGGCGCACCAAGATCGTGTTCGTCAACTATCCGAATAATCCGACGGCAGCGATTGCCCCGTGGGATTATCTCGAGCGTCTGGTGGCGACCTGCCGCAAATACGGCATCGTCATCGCCTACGACAATGCCTATTGCGACACCACCTTCGATGGTTACGTCGCGCCGAGCATCTTCCAGATTCCCGGCGCGCGCGAAGTCGCCGTGGAATTCTTCTCAATGTCCAAGTCGTTCCAGATGACCGGCTGGCGTCTGGGCTTTGCGATTGGCCGCCCGGAGTTGATCGGCGCGCTGAGCAAGGTCAAGAGCTACATCGATACGGGACCGTTCCTTGCCTTGCAGCAGGCGGCGGCGTGGACGCTCGACCACGCGGAGCAGCTCATTCCGCCGATTGTGGCGGAGCTGACGCGTCGCCGTGACGCGGGGGTCGCGGCATTGCGCGAAGCGGGGTTTGAAGTCGAGACGCCGCGGGCGGCGATGTACCTCTGGGTGCCGATGCCCGGCGGAATCCCGTCGGCTGAGTTCACGAGCCGGGTGCTGGAAGAAGAGGGTGTGGTCGTGCTGCCGGGGAGCGGCTTCGGGCCCGGTGGCGAAGGGTTCTTCCGGATCGCACTCACCGTGCCCGCCGAGCGGTTGCGGGAAGCGGTCACTCGTCTTGGACGCACCCTTGCGGCATGCAAGGAAGCGATGGATGCCAGCGTCGCGTGAGTTGCGCTCGTCGCCCGACGCGCCACGCCGGCGACCGCGATGGCACTGGCTGGTTGCGCTCGTGCTCCTGGCGATCGGTGCTGGCGTGGCCTGGAGCGTGTTGATGCGTCAGGGCAGTCATGCGACCGTGGGCGACCGCAACACCCCCATGCCCGCCGCACCGGTCCCGCGCGACGAATCGCAGGTGCATCCGTTGCCGCGCCAGCGCGACACGCCGACTCGTCCCCGCAGCGCGGCACCGCCTCCGGCCACCGTAACCGCGGCTGCCGCGCCACCGCCGCCGCCACCGGCGGCTGATGTGGCCAAAGCGCCTGTCGCCACGCTGCCTCCGGCCCCCACCGGCATTGTCCGGCCGCAGTATGGGTCGGGCCAGATCTGGGTGCGCCCGCTCCCGGTGTCGCCAGAAGAGCTGACGGAAGCGCTCACCGGCCGAACGGTCAAGCAGGTGGACGACAGCATCGTGACCAAGATCGTCCAGACGTATCTTGACGAGATGGCGACGGAGAACCGACTGCATCCGCAGGGCGCGCCGAGCTGGACGACCAGGATCGGCGGCAAGACGGTGGGACTCGATCAGAAGTGGATCTATCTGGGACCAATCAAGGTGCCGACGGCGCTCCTGGCCCTGCTGCCGATCAAGATGCGCAGCGCCAACATTTCCGAATACGAATTCGACAAGCAGCTGGAGCAGATGCGGAGCGATCTCTACGAAGCGGCGCGCCGGACCGCCAACTATCAGGACTTCAAGGAGGCCGTGAAGGAGCTGCGGGCGCAGACGCAGCACGATCGCGACTTCCTCAAGGCCCAGCACACCGCGCCGGACTCCGGATGAAGCTGATCGATCATGCAGAGACCATTGTCATAGCGATCGCGGCGGAACTTGGACCGGGCGCCACCGATCGCATCGCGGCGGAAACACTCAAGCGCGCCATCGACAGCCGCGGAGCCGGCCATCCCTATCGGCGCGCGGTGATCGTGACCGACCTCGCGTGGTTCGACACGCTGCTCTTTCATGACAGCCCGACGGTCGCCATCGGCGGCGCGGGCGTCAACGGTGTGACCGGACGCTTTGGCACCGAATTGCCCACGGTCTGGGCCGATGGCGACCACGCCTTCATCCAGGCCGCACTGGGCGAGGTGCCGCAGCGCGTCACCCTGTGGGGCATGGACAGCGCCGCCACGCACGCCGCCGTCGAAGCGTTCATCGGGCGTGGCTGGCTCGACGAGTTTCTGGACCGTTGCTGGCGCTTTCGCGCCGGCGCTCTTGCCTGAGGAATTGCCGTGCGCCTTTCTACCGCTCTTGCCGCGACGGCCGCCGTCGTGGCCGTCAGTGCCTGCAATCATCCGCGCCAGGCGCCCGCGCCAGTCGCCGCCGCCACCAGCGCCGCCACGACTGACCACGCGTACGACGTTGTCACCGGGCCGATCGAGAAAATCCTCTCCGGCGATCGCGCGTTCGCGACGACCAACTACGTGCAGCAGTTCTATCGCGATCCGGGGAGCCGCGGCTTTGACGCGTCGATCGACACGGTCGTCAAACTGCTCGCCGCCGCCGGATACGTGCCGCAGGACAAGGCGACGCCGGGCAATCGTCTCACGTACCGCATCGAGTCCCGCCCGATTCGCGGCATGGTCTGGTCGCCGCTGGCTGCGTCGATCACGCTCGCAGGGCGCAGTCATCCGCTCGAGGAGTGGTCCACGCAGCACGACATGTTGCCGAGCAAGTCGTGGTCGACACCGCCCGGTGGCATTGACGCGGAGATCGTGAATGTTGGCGGCGGTTCCGACGCGGAGCTCGATTCGGCGCATGTGCAGGGGAAGATCATCTATTCGGAGCGCCCGGGCGGCGGTGGTCGTGGTGGGCGTGGCGGCCGCGGCAATGGTGGTCCGGGGCTGGTGGCGCGCGCTGCCGCCAAGGGTGCTGTTGGTGCGCTCCTGGGCCAGCAATTGCCCGCGTACAACCAGCAGGAAAAGAATCGCACCGCCATCAACTTCCAGACCAACGGTCTGCAGTACGATACCACCGCGAAGATCTTTGCCATCAACGTGTCACTCGCGTCGCGCGACACCATCAATGCCGCACTCGCCAAGGGACCGCTCCGCGCGCATGTCGTGACGAGCACGGTGTTCGAGACGCGCCCGGAGCGCACCGTCGTGGCGGAGATTCGCGGCGCGGTGGCTCCCAGCGAGCGCTTTGTCTACTCGGCCCACGTGCAGGAACCGGGAGCGAACGACAACGCGACCGGTGTGGGCCTTCTGGCCGAGATGGCGCGCACGGCCGCCGTGATGCTCAGGGCGGGGCAGATCAATCCCGGCCGCACCATCACGATGCTGTGGGGCGTCGAGATTCAGCAGACGCAGCGCTACATCTCGGAAGACACGACGCGCGCCAAGGGCATCAAGTGGGGCATGTCGCTCGACATGGTCGGCGAGAACACTGCCCTCACCGGCGGCACATTCCTGATCGAGAAGATGCCCGATCCGTCGGCGGTGTGGGTGCGTGGCCAGGATCAGCACACGGAGTGGGGCGGGCGCGTGCTGGGCGTCGACCGGATCTGGCCCTACTGGTACAATGACTTTGTGAAGCAGCGCTGCGTCGATCAGTCAAACGCCACCGGCGGGAGCTGGGTGGTCAAGGCCAATCCGTTCGAGGGCGGCAGCGACCACGATCCATTTCTGGACGCGAAGATTCCAGCCGTATTGATGTGGCACTTTACCGACCAGAACTATCACGACGATCTGGATCGGATCAACATGGTGAGCGCCAAGGAGCTGCAGCACGTCGGCAACTGCGCGCTGGCGACGTCGCTGATCCTTACGGCGTCGGATCATCCGGCGTACGTGCGCGCGGCCATCAGTGAGCTCGCCGGCATTGCCGAGCGGCGCCTGGACGCGGAAGCCGTGATCTCGCGGGATACGCTGCAGCGGCCCGGGGCGGACGTGGCCAAGGAGCGCACGATTCTCGGCGCCTGGCGCGATTACTACGTGGCGGCGATCGCCAAGATTCCCGAGATGGCGCTGCCCGCGGGTGATTTTAGCGCGGCGGTCGCAGCGGCGCAGGCCCAAGTCAAGGCGAAGGGTGATGCGGTGATCGCGTCGCTGGGCGGCAAGTAGCGAGTTCTGCGTTTACCGGTACCGTTCGGCCGTCAGCACGGCAATCGGCTCGACGCTAGGGGGGATATGCTCGTGGCGTGACCGCCACTTGCGTTCCTCCCGCGCCGAGCCGAGCGTTATGTCCATGGCCATTCCGCTGTACGTCACGCCCGACATGGTGCGTGCGATGCCTGATGATGGCAATCGCTACGAGACCGTGCACGGGGAATTGCTCGTGACACCGTCGCCGCGGTACACTCACCAGCGAATCATTGGCAGGATTCTGCCGGTGCTCTATGCGTGGTGTGGGGAGCATGGGAAGTTCGAGGTCCTCACCTCTCCGGCCGATGTATCCCTGACCCCCGATTCGCTGGTGCAGCCGGATGTTTTTGTGATCCCAACGCCGGGCGACCGCAATGCCCACTGGCGCGATCTGGCCCACCCAGTCCTCGTGATCGAGATCCTGTCACCGGGAACCGCTCGCGCCGACCGGTTTACCAAGCGCGTGCACTATCAGCGATCCGGGATACCGACGTACTGGATTGTGGACGGCGCGGCGCAACTGATTGAGGTCTGGCGGCCGGGCGATACGGCGCCAGCGGTGGAGCGGGATGAACTGGTGTGGCAGCCCGACGCAGGGCGCGTGGAACTCCGTCTTCGCGTCGCGGATCTGTTCCGCTAGGCGGCGCTCGCCGACAGGCGCCGCAGGCTCTCTTCGCGTCCTACCGCCACGAGAAGTTGCGGCACCGGCTCCGACACCGTCCCACCAGTGAGCGCCACCCGGATCGGCTGCATCAAGTCGCCGAGCTTGATGCCGGCTTCACCAGCGGCGGCTTTGAGTGCGGTCTCGAGTGATTCCGCATTCCATTCACTCGCGTTCGCCGCATTGCGTGCCAGAGTCAGGTTCGTGCTGAACGCCGCTCCCAGCTTGGTGCGCAGCGCGGCCGCCTTCTCGTCGACCACGATGCGAGACGCGTCGATGCGCACCGCGACCTGCTCGGCAAGATGGATGATGGTGCGCGAACGCTCCTTGACCGCATCGATCACCGGCAACAGATCGGCCGCGTCCCAATCAACTCCGAGCCGCCGCAACTGCCGCTCCACTGGGGCCAGCAATTCGCTCGCGGGCACCTTGGAGAGGTACTGGCCGTTGAGCCACTCCAGCTTCACCTGATCGAAGACTGCCGGCTTCTTCTGCACATGGTCGAGCGTGAACCGCGCAATCAGCTCGTCCTGCGGCAGGATCTCGTCGTTGTTGCCCGGCGACCAGCCCAGGAGCGAGAGAAAGTTGCGCATCGCTTCGGGAAGAATCCCCATGTCCTGGTAGTCACCCACCGCGGTGGCGCCATGACGCTTGGAAAGCTTCTTCCCGTCGGGGCCGAGAATCACCGGCACATGCGCAAAAATCGGCGTGGGCTGGCCGAGGGCACGGTAGAGTGCCACTTGCTTGGGTGTATTGGAAATGTGATCATCGCCACGAATCACGTGGGTGATGCCCATCGCGATGTCGTCGGAGACGACCGCCATGTTGTAGATGGCGGAGCCGTCAGAGCGCAGCACAATGAAATCGTCGAGGTCGCGGCCGTGCCACACGATGCGGCCGTGCACCGCGTCGTCCCACGCGATCTCCTCCTCCGGCATCGCAAAGCGAATGGCGTACGGCATGCCCGCGGTTTCGCGGCGGGCCTGTTCTTCGGCCGGCAGTTCCAGGCGTGCGCGCTCGTAGCGAAACGCGCCGCCAAGTTTCGTCGCCTTGGTGCGCTCGGCGTCGAGCTCGGCGGGCGTGAGAAAATCCTTGTAGGCCCGGCCGGCGGCGAGAAGCGTTGCAACGTCGGCGCGATGGCGCTCGGCGTATTCGCCCTGAAAGAAGGGACCTTCGTCCCAGGTCACGCCCAACCAGGCCAAGCCGTCGAGAATCACCTGGGTGTGCTCGGCGGTGCTGCGTTCCTTGTCGGTGTCTTCGATGCGCAGCACAAAGGTGCCGCCGGTGTGGCGCGCAAAGAGCCAGTTGAAGAGCGCCGTGCGCGCGCCGCCAACGTGCAGATAGCCGGTGGGCGACGGGGCAAAGCGGACACGCGGCGCGGTCATGTCGCGAACGACTCCGGGTGACAAGGCGAAGGCCGCGCGATCGCGGCCGGGAGGGCCAATCGCACGACCTTGGGACTTCAACACGGAGCGAGAGGGATTCGAACCCTCGTTAGGAAGTTTCCCCCCTAAAACGGTTTAGCAAACCGCCGCCTTCAGCCACTCGGCCATCGCTCCAGCAGGGCCAGAAGATAAGCCGGCTCCGGGATGCTGTCATCCCGACCGGCCTTGGTCAGGGCTTGGTGGTGGCGGCACGGCGAGCGGCCACGATCGCGGCGGCAGCCTGCGCGATCGTCGGTCCGGCGCGGGCAAAGAGATCGCCGGGGATTTCGATGATCCGGCCGGCCTTGACCGCCGCAAGATCACGCCATCCCGCCTTGGATCGGAGTTCGGTGAGCCGTTGCCCAGGAGCACCGGTCGAGACCAGGAGCCACTTGGGTTGCCGGGCCTCGACCGCCTCGAGCGATACGGTGGGCCAGGGTGCCGCAAGGTCCGCAAAGACGTTCCGCAGGCACGCCGATTCGAGCACCGTCGTCATCCAGGTGTTGCCGCCCGCGGTCATCGGGGGATCGGTCCAGAGCACGAGCATGACGGTGTCCGTGGTGTCCGCGCCGGTCGGACACGCCGTCGCGCGCACGGTGGCGAGATTGTGGCGGAGCGCCTGGGCGAGAGAGTCGGCCTTGGCTTGGCGGCCGACCAGCGTACCCAGGCGTGCAAGGTTGCGGAAGACGTCGGCGGTGTCGGTCGTCTCGAACGACAACACCGGAATGTGAAACGGTGCGAGTGCGTGTTCCAAGTCGACAGACGAGCGATTGTGCCACCCAAGAATCACGTCGGGATGGAGCGCTGCCACGGCTTCGGCGGAGGGGTCGAGCCCGCCGCCGATCGATGGGAGGGCCGCGAGCTGCGGCTCGTGATCGTAATCAGTGCGGGCGACCAGCAGATCGGCGGCATCGAGGAGGACGAGCCATTCGGTGGCGGACTGCATGGTCGACACGATGCGATGTACGGGCAAGGATGCCACAGTTACCGCTTGCCCCTCCGCGTCTTCGAATCGCGTCGCGCCGGCAGAATGCTGAGGCGCGCGCGCGCATGCTGCCACCAGCAATAGAAGGGCCGGTGTGTGCCGCGTCACTCGCCGCCCGGGTGCAGGGGATTCACAAACGCGGTGAGGTTATCGGGCAGGACAAAGTGGGTCGAGTCGGGCATCACGCCGGAAATCCCGGTGACTTCCCAACGCAGGCCGCCGCTGCTGTCGATTCGGAGCGGCAGCATGGTGCGATTGCCAAAGGTGCGGGCCGCGGCGCTGGTACGCGCGGCCGCAAGGATCGGGGCCAGCCAGGGCGACGACGTGAACTGGTCCCTGAGCGCGCGGATGCCGGGCGATTCAGCGATGAGACATTCGTGCAGGGTGTCGGTCTGCGTCATGTAGACCCATTCCTCGCAGACCTGGCCGGCCACGGTCGACTTCATTGCGAGCGAGCGAAAATGCGCGGCGGTATCGCTCACCGCGCCCATGACGGAGATGCCGCTGATCAGCGAGTCGAATCGTTGGAACGATGCGTCGATCCGATAGCCGGCCGGGCCGCCGGGCGCGATCATCTCGTGCGGGAAGAGGAGGGCGGCGTGCATCGTGTCCATCGCTGGTGTGATCAGCGACCGCAGGATGAGCCCCTGAAGAATGGGCATTCCCATGCCGGCACCCGGCGACATCTCCATGGACACGATGTGCCCGTTGGAAAACACCGCCAAGTTGATGTCGAGCGTGTCGCCCAGTGGCAGCGTGGCTTTCACGGTGTCCGGTGTCGCCACACGCACGCGAAGCGTCACGCTTCCAACCGCAACGGGCGCGCTGCGTTGCGCCGCTGCGGCAACGGCGAGCAGTAGCGACGGCAGCAACGACAGGGTGACGCGACAGAATGCGCGTGGCATGATCAGTCTCCCTGTTTCTGATTCGGATTGGGATGGTACTTGCTCATATCCAGGTAGCCGCCCGGCACAACGAACGCGCTGTCGGGCACAGCCCGGCGAGTCACCGAGATCACTTCCAGATCATTCCTGCCCGGCGTCGACCAGATCCGCAGCGGAAAGACGCCGGCCGCATCGACCGCACCAGCCCATGAGGGCGGGGCCGCGGGGTTCTTCGAGGCACCGGTCGCGTCGGGGAACACAAAGCGCCCGAGCGCGGGCGTGGCGCACATGTGCCGGAAGACGCCTTGCGCCGTGTTGATGTCATAGTCGCTGCAGGTGATGCCCGCGATGGTCTCGGTTGTCATCAACTGCTTGAGGGTGACTGCGGCGTTCGCGCCGGCGGTCGGCGCGATGGTGCCGGTGAACATGACGCCGTTGACGGCGCCCGCGGCCACCATGTCCGGCGGAAACTTCACGGTCGGCGGCTTGGGGAGCCAGACCGTGCGGGTGCGTGCCTTGCTGTCGGTGACGATGTGC
The DNA here is from genome assembly GCA_036267775.1 of Gemmatimonadales bacterium. Taxonomy (GTDB): domain Bacteria; phylum Gemmatimonadota; class Gemmatimonadetes; order Gemmatimonadales; family GWC2-71-9; genus Palsa-1233. The sequence continues at coordinate 35,062 of DATAVM010000047.1, read as the reverse complement.
ACCTCCTCACCGACGAGGCGCGTGACAACGGCTGTTCTCGATCCCTTGATATTGAGCACCATGCCGCCCACGCCGGTGGTGTTGTTGGGGCCGGGCGCGGTAAGGCGGATGACGACGGTGCCTTCAAATCCCTGTGCTGCGGCGGGCTGGAGTGCCACCAGCGTCAGCATTGCTGCCAGGACGTACCGCATCGGCAATCTCCGCGTTCAAGGAACCCGCAACTGCGCTGCCCAAAGATAAGGGCCACCCCGTCGGAGTGGCCCCTGGATGTGGTGAATACGGCAGCGTCAGCGACCGCCGCCCCGCATGCCGCGCATCATGGCGCTCATGTCCATGTAGTCGTCCGGAATATCGAACGAGCCGGCCGGCACGCTGCCCGGCGTAATCGACATCACTTCCATGCTGACCTTGCCATCCGGATCCCAGGCCTTGAGCGGGAAGCCTGGAGCGCTCCCCGACCAATCGTTCGCAGACTTGCTGCCGCGGCTCATCGGATTGGTGGGCATCATGAAATGTCCGAACGAGGAGGTCAGGCACGCGCGCATCGGCTTGTCCTTGCCGGAGGTGATTTCATAGTCGTCGCAGTCGTAGCCGGCGATCTTCTCACTGGTGCCGAGCTTGCTGAAGGTCGTCTTGGAGTCATTGCCGCCGCGCCCATTGGTACCGTTCAGGTTCATCGTCATCTTGAGCCCTTTGGCACCGGCCATTCCCGGCACGGCGGCCATGCTGGCCATTTGTCCGGTCAGCGGCAACAACATGGTCGTCGTTCCAGCGGTGTTATCCGTGATGGTATGGATCTGTATCGCTCCCTGCGGGGAAGGAATGTCGGCGGTCATGGCCGACATGTGGTCCTTGACGGCGATAGAGATGTTGACGTCGCCGGTCTTCGAATCCTTGCTCGACACCTTCATGACCAGTGTGCCTTCGAACTGTGCCGCCAGCGGGGCAGCGGCAAGAAGGGGGAGCAACAGCACCAGGGCAGTGGAGCGCATGAGCACATACCTCGCTTGAGAGATACCCGAGCCGGTGAATCCGGAAAGCGACGGCGTGGGTGAGATTCGAACTCACGAGACCCGTGAAGGTCTGCCGGTTTTCAAGACCGGTGCATTGAACCGCTCTGCCACCACGCCGTGACGCATTAAGCTACGGCAGTCCGGTCTCGTTCGGAAAGGGGCCCTGGCCCATGCTCGACCCTGTGGATCTGACCCGTGAACTTCTGGCGATTCCATCGCCGACCGGCCACGAACAGGCCGTGACCGCGTGGCTTGCCGATCGCCTGAGCCGCCTGGGCTGGACCGTGATCCGCCAGCCCGTCGCCCATGGTCGCGAGAACATTTACGCCCGGCGCGGTCCGCCGACGGTGGTCCTCTCCACGCATCTCGACACTGTGCCGCCCGATCTGCTCGTGCACGAAGACGCCGATGCGCTCTACGGCCGTGGCGCCTGCGACGCAAAAGGCATTGCCGCCGCCATGGTTGCCGCGGCGGAAGCGCTGTTGGCCGCGGGAGAGACCCGGATCGCACTGCTCTTTGTGGTCGGTGAAGAAGAGGGCTCCGACGGCGCTCGTGCCGCCGCGGCACTGGAACCCAGGGGGCGCTTCATCATCAATGGTGAGCCGACCGAGAATCGCCTGGTGACCGCGCAGAAGGGTGCGCTGCGCGTCAATCTTGTCGCGACGGGGCGCGCGGCCCATTCCGGCTATCCCGAACTTGGCGACTCCGCCATCGAACATCTGCTCGATGCCCTCGCGCGAGTTCGGGCCATTCCCTGGCCAGAGCATCCACTGTTGGGCCCGTCGACGCTCAACATCGGCACGATCAACGCGGGAGCCGCTCCGAATGTGATCGCACCCAATGCCCGCGCCGAACTGCTGCTCCGGCTTGTGGGGCCGTCGGCGCCGATGCTCGCCGCGATCACTGAGGCCGTGGGCCCGCGCGTGATCGTCGAGCGTGTGCATGAAATACCGGCGGTGGAAGCGCCGGCACTTGCCGGTTGGCCATCCACCGCCGTCGCATTTGCATCGGACCTGCCATTTCTCACCGGCCCGTGGGGCATTGGCTACCAGCTTGGTCCGGGATCGATTCACGTGGCGCACACCGACCGCGAGATGATTCGCAAATCGGATCTTCGCGAAGGGGCCGAGTGCTATCGGCGCCTCGCAAAGGAGCTGCTCGCCTGATCAGTGGACGTCGATTTCATCCGTGACCGGCGCACCGCCCGGCTTGGTAAAGGTCACGATCGCGATCCCCGGTCTGTCGGCGGTGAAGCGAAAGAGTTGCGTCGGGCCGCCGGGCACCTGGTCTGCCGCGTAGCCTGCGTTGACAAAACGCACGGCCGACGAGGAAACGCTGGGGACGGTGTCAAACGTGGGACCCGGTCCGATCGTCCGGAGGGTCAGATCCAGCTCCTGACCGACCGACGCCGTCACCCGGGTGGCTCCCAGGGCGCTGGAGCGAGCGTCACTGGTAATCGTGTTGCTGCAACCCGCTACGGCGGCGGCTCCCGCCATTCCCCACAGCACGCGACGCACACGCTGTCTGGACATTGCTGCCTCCTGTGAGTGGTTCAAGATCACCAATCCAGTCGGGTGATCCTCCCGCCGGGGCCCGCGCCCCACGCGGTCCTGCCAGCCGCTCCGACACTCCAGTACTGATGCGCGACGACGGCGTTCCAGCTATTGCCGTTATCGCGCGTGACCATCAGGCCCGTGAGCGATGAGGCAACGTAGGTTCCGCTGCCAGCCTTGGGGACCACGGCAACGCCATAGATCGCGCCCGGTGGTGGCCGGTGCTCGAGCGTCCAGGTGCGGCCGCCGTCGGCGGTGATTGCGACGACCGCGCTCGTGGTGTCGGGCCCGCTGCTCCGCCCGCCAATGCTGCCACCGCCCACGGCCATGCCGTGGTTGGCATCACGAAAAGCGGTGCCGGTCAATCCGGCGCTGGCCGAGTGGAAGATCGGCGTGGGAAAGGCGTGCCACGTCTTGCCGGCGTCGTCGGTGCGCATGATGCGCGCTTCGGGATTGCCGGTGGCGATCCAGCCATGTCGATTGTCGATGCTCGTGACGCAGCCACCGCTTGCGGAGAAGGCGCCTTCTTGTGGCAGCGCTGCCGGCACGGCCACTGACGGCAGCAGGGCCCAGTGCGCGCCACCATCTTCGGTGCGCAGCACCATGGTGCGGCCGGCCGTCGCGTCGCTGAAGGCCACGCCACGTTTGGCATCAAAGAAGGTGAAGCAATCGTAGAAGGCGGCGGAATCGGGATTGGTGAACTGCAGAGCCCAATTGGCGCCGCCGTCAGTCGTGTGATAGATCCGCGACTGACCGCCGTTGCCGGCGCTCATGATCCACGCTTCGTTCGCACTGTGCGCCACGATTGCGCGAAACTCCAGCCGTTCCGCACCCGGCACCGGGCGAATCTGCCAGGTGGTGCCGCCGTCGAGTGTGCGCAGCACGGCGCCCGAGTGGCCGCTGATCCAGACAATCCGGTCACTGACCGGACTCACCGCCTGCAGTAGCGCGTTGGTGCCGCTCTGCTGGTCGGTCACGCGCGGCGTCTGCGCCCCGACTGCCTGCATGGTCGTCAGCAGCGCCAGACCGGTCCAGCCGCCCGATCGCATCACTGGCGAATCGACTTGGCGATGCGGTCGCTGATGCGTTGCGCCTGTGCCGCGTGCGCCGAGTCGCCGATTTCCTGGAACATCGGCACGGAACCGCTGTAGATGATCTCGTAGAGATCGAGAATCGACACCGACGGCACGTCGACCCAGCCCGATGGCCGGTCCTTGGCGGCGGCTTCCGTGTGATACACATCAAAGAGTAGCGAGCGCGTCTTGTCGGCGTCGATATAGATGAAGTACGGCGAGGTATGGATCGATCCGCCCGGCTTGACCAATGACGGCATCAACTGGCGCACCATGCCCTGCTCGACCAGATATCCACCCAGGCCCAAGGTCTTGTCGGGGTAGTCGCCGTCGCTGAGCGAGAAGTAGATCGGCCGCTTGCCCAGGTTGTCGCGGATCAGCAGGAACGCGGCGATGTCCGAGCGGCTGATCACATCCGTGTGGAACTGCACAAACATGTTGCCGACCTGGATGCTGTCCTTGATTGGCGCCGACGCCTCGGGAAGCGAGTCGAGCCAGCCATCGGTCTCGGTCAGTGCCGGCGTGGTGGGTCGGACCGGTGCTGCTGGCGCCGCCGCTCCGAGCGGGCTGGCGCCGGAATCGCCCGCCATGTTGCGCCACATTGGGGCCGCGCCCGCAGGATCAAACGCCGGTGTCACGCGGCGATGCAGCTGCCGCAAATGCCAGTCGGTATTCATGAGCGACAGGTTGGCGAGCGTGACATCGCGGCGCACGCCAAGGACTTCCTGTGCAAACCAGAGCGGGAAGGTGTCGTTGTCGCCGGCGGTGATCAGAATGCCGTACGGTGCGACCGACTGCAGCATGTCGACCGCAAAGTCCGACGCCAGCGTTTCGTGGTTTCGTGGCGCGGTGACGTGATTGCCGATCACCGGAATGAGGCCCAGCGCCAGTACCGACGACGCACCGATCCAGCGCGACTTCTCGGTGCCGCGATCGCCGAGCCATTCGCGAATCCCTTCGATGGCGGCGGCAAAGCCGGCGGCAATGAGGACGCCGACAAAGGCAAAGGACGCAATGAAGAAGTAGTCGCGTTCGCGCACTTCACGCATGTCGCCGGTGATCGACTTGTCCTCCGGGTGATACGAGAAGCCGTAGCGGAAGTTGAGGTAATAGATCAGCAGGAATATCAGCGTGAACACAAGCGCGGCGGCGGACAGGCCGGCGCGCCGGTTGCGGCGAATCAGCACCACCAGGCCCAGGGCTGCGAACGCCGTAAAGAGGCCGGTGGCGAGCGAGCGGGCTGCACCCCAGTCCCGCGCCCACTGCCAGCTCCAGTACTGCCAGTACATCGAGAGTTGCGCACTGAACGGCGACATCCGCTGGGTCACCGGCGGTTTGCCGTACTGCGCGCGGTTGAGCACGTCATTGAGCGCGGGGCACTGTTGTGCCACCGCCTGCACTACGCTGGCGCACACCGGCTCGCCTTCATTGATCGCGGGATGCTGCGCCGCCCGCATTGGCAGATAGACATAGTTGAGCGACAGTCCGATCGCGGCGACCACGACAACCGCGGCGACCACGCGCGGCCGCAGGACGACGCGCCAGTCGGTAAAGAGCACATAGAGGCCGACCACCGGCGCGCCGAGGACGCCCATCATGTGATTGGTGGAGGTCAGCGCGAGCAGATAGATCGCAACGACGAGATAGCGATCGCGCCGCTCGCCGACCGGTTGATCGGCCCAGCGGACTACGCACCAGATAATGAGCGCGATCGAGAAGAGCGAAACGGTGTACACCTTCTCGTTGACCGTCGACTGATTCCACACCGTCCACGCCATGGCGCTGGCAAAGATGCCCGCGAAGGCCGCGCCATAGCGTGGCAACCGCGCTGCGAGGATCGGCCGCAGCCACCGCTCGGCGATCATGAACCAGAGTCCCGCGCCTGCAGCGCTCGTGACGGCCGCGAAGTAGTTGATCCGCTTGGCATAGTTGGCGGCGAGCGGCAGGAAGCCCCAGACATGCGCCATGAGCGTAAAGAGCGGATTGCCCGGCGGATGCGGAATGCCGAGGATCTTGGCGGCTGCGATGTACTCCGACGTGTCCCAGAATGCGGTCGTCGGCGACAACGTGAAGCAGTAGATCACGAAGATCACGGCGAACGTGGCAAAGCCCCAGAGATAGGGCGGGCGGGACTCGATGTCTTCCTGCAAATGGCGCTCCGTGATCGGGATCGTTAGTGCCGGAACATTCTGGTGCCGGTCATGATCATCGCAAGGTCGAGCTGATTGGCCGTGGCGATCACATCGGCGTCGCGGACCGAACCGCCGGGCTGAATGATCGCGCTGATACCGGCGCGGGCGGCGGCTTCGACGCCATCGGGGAAGGGAAAGAAGCCATCCGACGCCAGCGTGGCGCCCTTGCTCGAATGACCGGCCTGCCGTGCCTTGTGCGTCGCGAGGAACGCCGCGTCGACCCGGCTCATCTGGCCCGCGCCAATGCCGATGAGCTGTTCGTCGCGCGCCAGCACGATGGCATTCGACTTGACCGTGCTCACCGCGGCCCACGCAAAGCGCAGGTCATTGAGCTCGGCCGCCGTGGGCTGGCGCTCGGTCGCGACGCGCCATTCTTCTTCCGACGGATTGAACGCAAACTGATCCTGAATGAGAAAGCCGCCGCGAATCTTTTTCCAGTCGAGCCCGTTCCGGGCGCGCAGCACTGGCAGCTCCACGACGCGCAGGTTCTTCTTTTCCGCGAACCGCTCGAGCGCATCGGCGTGGAATGCCGGTGCGACGACCACTTCGATAAAGAGATCCGCCATCGCATCCGCCGCCGCGCGATCGACCACCGTGTTGAACGCGACGACCGAGCCAAAGGCCGAGAGCGGATCGGTGGCGCGGGCGCGCTGGAATGCATCCGCCGCGCTCGTGCCGATGGCGAGACCGCATGGCGTGGTGTGCTTGATCACGGCGCACGCCACACGATTGGTCCACACGCCCACCGCGAGCATGGCCGCGTCGATGTCGAGCAGGTTGTTGAAGGAGAGTTCCTTCCCCTGGCGTTGGGCGAGGTCGCCAATGCCGCGCGGTTCTTCCGTCACGTAGAGCGCCGCCCGCTGCTGCGGATTCTCGCCATAGCGCAGAACCTGGCGCCGCTCCATCGACAGCGTGACGCGAATGGGCAGCGTGTCGCGCCGTGGCGTCAGGAAGCCTGCGATGGCGTTGTCGTAGTCGGCGGTGTGGGTAAAGACCTTGGCGGCAAAATCACTCCGCACCTCGAGATCGATCTCGCCGGCGCGAAGCAGGTCGAGCACCTGCGGATAGTCCTTCGGATCGACTACCGGCAGCACGTAGGCAAAGTTCTTGGCCGCCGAGCGCAGCATGCTTGGCCCACCAATGTCGATGTTCTCGATCGCGTCCTCGAAGGACACGCCTTCGTTGGCGATCGTCGCCTGAAACGGATAGAGATTGACCGCGACCAGGTCAAAGCGCGCGATGCCGAATTCGTCGATCTGCCGCATGTGCTCCGCGACATCGGGGCGGGCGAGGAGGCCGGCGTGAATGGCGGGATGCAATGTCTTGACCCGGCCGTCGAGGATCTCCGGAAAGCTGGTGACCTGGTCCACCGCGGTCACAGGGACGCCGCTGTCGCGCAGAATCGTTGCCGTGCCGCCGGTGGATACGATCTCCCAGCCCAGGCGCACCAGCTCCTCGGCAAAGGAAACGATCCCCCGCTTGTCGCTCACGGAAATCAACGCACGCGGCATGGGCTACCTTGAACTGGTTCGGTCGGACCTGACGCCAGAAATCGCCCCAATCTAACGGCAGCAGCCGGGATCAGACGAAGCGGAACGGAACCGGACGCCCCGCGGCGGCGGCGGCGCGGACCGCGGCGCCCAGCAGACGATGCTCCACCGCCAGCACCCGCTGGGCAAGCATCTCCGGCGTATCGCCCGGTTGTACCGGGACCCGCGCCTGGGCGAGCACATGCCCGCGATCATAAGCCTCATCCACCAGATGGACGCTTGCCCCGCTCTCAGCGTCGCCGGCGGCCAGCACCGCCGCGTGGACCCGGGCGCCGTACATCCCGGGACCGCCATGGCGTGGCAGGAGGGCGGGGTGGATGTTGATGATCCGGTCGCGCCAGCGCTGGGTCACCGCCGCCGGGACCAATCGCAGATAGCCGGCCAGGACCACGAGATCGGCGGCGGCGGTGGTGAGAGCACCGATCCATTCTTCGGCGTCATCCCAGCGGGCCAGCCGGTGCGTGGGAATCCCCAATCCGGTGGCCCGATCAAGCGCCGGAGCGTCGCGATCGCTGAGCACCAGCGCAAGGGTCGCGTCGCTGCCATCAATGGCCTCATGCAGCGCCACGAGATTGCTGCCGCGGCCCGACACCGCGACCGCGACGCGATACGTCACGACGCCATGATCCGTCGTGCAATGTCGAGCAGCGTGCTGTCTCCCGTTACCAGCGCCTGCCGGCCGCCGAGTTCAACAGCAGGCGCCGTGTCGCTCGGCTTGTCGCCAACATACCAGCTCCGCGTGAGGTCGATGCCAAGTCTCGCTGCGGCTTCGCGGTGCAACGCGGTGCCGGGCTTGCGACAGGTGCAACCCGCGTCGGGGAGGTGCGGACACCAATAGGTCGCGTCGATGCTGGCGCCTTGCTGGGCCAACCGCGACTCGAGCTCGGCCTGAACCACCTGGAAATCCGCGAGCGTCAACCGGCCGCGCGCGATGCCCGACTGGTTGGTGATGACAACGCGCAGATATCCGGCCTCGGCGAGCAGCGACAGCGCGTCTGCCGCGCCCGCCAGGAGTGACACGTCGTCGCGATGTCGCGGATAGCCGGTGTCGCGCATCAGCGTGCCATCGCGATCAAGAAAGACGGCGCGGTGGCCCGGTGTCGGATTCATCGGCGCGCGCGATGTCCTGAATCAGGCTTCGTGGGCGGGTGCGTACTGTCGCCCTTGGCCTTGGCAATGGAGTCGACCTTGGCCTTGGCGACAGAATCCGCATGGGCCTTGGCGGAATCCGCGGGGGAAGGGCGCGGGAGAGCAAGGACGCGCGTCACGGTGCCGGTGACACCGTTTGCCATGCGCACGCCGTGCACTTGCACGAAATAGTTGGAGCCGATGTTGAGCCGGCCGCGCGTCTGCACCACAACCCTGGTACCAAGAGCGGGCCGCTTTTCCAGCGGCGGGTCGGGTTTGGGCGGCGGCGGCCCGCGACGGCTCGTCACCGGCGGCGCCGCGGCGCGACCGCTGGCTGCCGCTCCGCGACCGGCCCCGCGGCCGGTGGTGTCCGCCGCCTTGGGAATCGGCTTGTGCAGCGAATCGTAGACGGCGCCGGGCATCGCGACCCCAGGATTCACGTTGAGCGAGTCCGGCAACAGAAGGACGCGAATTGAATCGGCGGGCACGCGCCACGCGGGATCGACCGGGAGCGACATCGTGATGCCAATGGTCTGCGAATCGACGCGTTCGATCGCCTGGATCTTTGGTGCTGCCGTATCGCGCGCAAAAGCCCAGATTTCTCCGACCGAATCGCGGCCGGAGCGGACGCGCGTCGAATCCCATGCTTCAGGGGCATCCAGGCGCCGATTGTGACTCTTGTCGTCCAGCGCCACGACCAGATAATCGCTTGTTGGCAGTGGGCCCAGCGCAAAGCGTCCGGTGCTGTCCGCATAGGTGCGATAGGCGTTGCCGTTGTCCACCTCGGTCGCCGTGATCAAGGCGCCGGCGAGACCATGCCGGCTAGCCCAGTCGATGACGCGGCCGCGGAGCCACGCGGTTGGCAGCGGACCGCCCGTGGCAAAGGTGATTACCGATGTCTTCTTGAGCGTGTTGTTGTGCAGGTCGGTCAGACCCGGCAACAGTTCGATGCGATAGACGGTGTTAGGGCGCCAGCCATTGCGCGGGCGCACCAGGATGCGGCTGCGGGCCCACTGCACATGCGGCACCGTCGTGTCGGGCGAGAGGAGCACGAGCTTCTCGAGATCGCCGGTGCCGAGGCCGAGTCCACCGGCGCTGTTGCCAAAATTCGGCTGCGATCCCTCGTTCACGATGCGGTCAAAGACAAACGCCGCGGAACCGCGGAAATTGGGCAGGCTCTGTGCAGTGTTTGGTGCGGTGTCCGGCAGTGCGGCCAGCAGGACCAGTGGCGTGGTGATCGGCGGGCCGCCGGGAGGCGGCGCCATCCGGGCACACGCGGTGGCGAGCAGGAGCGCGCTCAACCACCGCGCGATCCTCACGCCGGGCAGCCCAGCGCTCGGCGCTGCTCCCGGAGCGTTTCGACCTGGCTCTCGAGCACGGCGAGGCGTTCGCGTTCCTTTTCGATCAGAGCGGCTGGTGCCCGCGCGACGAACTGCTCGTTGGCAAGCTTCCCCAGCTGAGCGGCGAGCAGTTGCTCGGACCGCGCCAGTTCGGTAGCCAGGCGGGCGCACTCCTTGGCCGGATCGGCCGCGGCATGGCGCAGGGCCACCACGATCGGTCCATCGGGAAGCGCGAGCGTCGTCCCGGCGAGATCGGGCGTGCCGTCGTCGTGAATCGCGCTGACCTTGGCCAGACGCTGGATGGTGTCGCCGTCGCGGCTCACCAGTGCGCGCGCCAGCGCCGTCATATTCGCGAATGCCACCTCGACCGTCTGGCCGGGCGGCACGCGCTGATCGGCGCGGAGCACGCGGATGGCACCAATCAGATCCTGTAGTGCTCCGAATTCCAGCAAGGCGAGGTCGTCGGCGGGAGCGCTCTCTTCCGTCGGCCACGCGCTGACCGAGATCGAGGCGTCAGCCGGACTATTGGGCAGGCGGCGCCAGAGTTCTTCGGTGATGAACGGCATCACCGGATGGAGGAGCTTGAGGCCGATGTCGAATACATGTGCGGCCACGGCGCGGGCCGTCTCGCCGCCGGGCACATTGCCGTAGAGTCGCGGCTTGATCTGCTCGACATACCAGTCGGCGACGTCGCTCCAGAGGAAGCGATAGACCGTCATCGCCGCCTCGTTGAAGCGGAAGCGCTCGTAGTGCGCCGTTGCCTCGACGATGGCCGCGCGCGCCCGCGCGAGAATCCAGCGATCGGCGAGCGGTGCTGCTGCCAGATCGACTTCCGCGAGCGGACGCGCGCCCTGCTCCAGGTGGCCGAGCACAAAGCGGCCAATGTTCCAGAGCTTGTTCGCAAAAAAACGCCCGGGAGCGAACGCAGTATCGAGATCGGCGGTGTCGAGAATGAGATCGGTCCCGACGGACATGCCGCTCACGATGGTATAACGCAGCGCGTCCGCACCATAGCGATCGATCACTTCGATCGGATCGACGCCATTGCCCAGCGACTTGGACATCTTGCGATGCTGTGCGTCGCGCACGGTGCCGTGCAGATAGATCGTGTCGAACGGCACCTCACCCATGAATTCAAGGCCGGACATGATCATCCGCGCGACCCAGAGATAGATGATCTCCGGCGCCGTGATGAGCGTGCTCCCCGGATAGAATGCCCTGAGCGATGGCGTCTTTTCCGGCCAGCCCAGCGACGTGAACGGCACGAGCCACGATGAGAACCAGGTGTCGAGCACATCCTCGTCCTGGATGACATGACCGCGACACTCGGGGCAGTGCGTTGGCTCCTCGCGCGCCACGATCGTCTTGCGGCATCCTTCGCTCTGGCAATACCAGACCGGAATGCGATGGCCCCACCAGAGCTGCCGCGAGATGCACCAGTCGCGAATGTTCTCGAGCCAGTAGGCGTAGACGCCGCCCTGGAATTCCGGGATGAAGCGCAACTTGCCGTCGTGATATGCCTGCAGCGCCGGCTTGGCGAGCGGCGCCATCTTCACGAACCACTGGTCGGACAAGCGCGGCTCGACCACCGTATTGCACCGATAGCAATGTCCCACCGCGTGCGTGTGCGGATCGACCTTGACAAGCAGGCCCAGCGCCTGGATCGCTGCAACCACCTGCTTGCGCGCTTCCATGCGATCCAGGCCCTGAAAGCGCTCGGGCACGGTCTGGCTCATCCGCGCTTCCGGCGTCATGACGTCGATCGTCATGAGATTGTGGCGGCGGCCGATCTCGAAATCCACCGGATCGTGCGCCGGCGTCACCTTCACCGCGCCCGAGCCAAAGGCCGGATCGACGGCGCTGTCGCCCACGATGGGGATTTCCCGGTCGGTGAGCGGGAGTGCCACCATCTTGCCGATCATGCCCTGATAGCGGGGATCGTCGGGATGGACCGCGATGCCGGTGTCGCCGAGCATCGTCTCGGGCCGCGTGGTGGCGACCACGATGCTGTCGCCGCCGTCGGCGAGCGGATACCGGAAGTGCCAAAGCGACGAGGACTTTTCTTCTTTCTCGACCTCTTCGTTGCTCAGCGTGGTCAGGCAGCGCGGACACCAGTTGACGATGTACTTGCCGCGATAGATCAAGCCCTTTTCGTAGAGCCGTGCGAAGACTTCGCGCACCGTGGCCGAGAGATCGGGCGAGAAGGTGTAGTAGGTGCGCTCCCAGTCGGCTGAGCAGCCGAGGGCCTTGAGCTGCTCGATGATCTCGCCGCCGGTCTCGGCCACAAAGGCTTTCACGCGGTCGACAAAGGCGTCACGGCCCAGGTCGAAGCGCGTGAGTCCTTCCTTCGCGAGTTGCTTTTCGATCACGTTCTGCGTTGCGATCCCGGCGTGATCGGTGCCCGGCACCCAGAGCGTGTTCTTGCCGCGCATCCGCTCGAAGCGCACCAGCACGTCCTGCGTGGTGTCGTTGAGGCCGTGCCCCATGTGCAGGCGCGCCGTCACATTCGGCGGCGGCATCTGCACCACGTACGGCTCGCCGGGCGCGTCGGGCGCTGCGCGGAAGAAGCCGCGCTCCTGCCACCAGCTGTAGAGCGGACCTTCGATCGCCGCCGGCGTGTACTGAGGCGCGAGTGGTTCGGTCATGACGAAGCGGCTCCGGCGTCGGCAACGTCAGCAACGTCGGCGGCATGGTGGTCGCCGTCGTGATCTTCATCTTCGCCGCGCACGAGGAGGCAGTTGACGACGGTATCGGCTGGCAGCGCATCGGCGACGAGTCGGCCGGCACGCGCGCGGCTCGCGCGGTCGGCAACCCAGCCATGGAGCTCGATCCGCCCGCGACGCACCGGGATGACGTCGAGCGCGCACGCGCGCAGCTGAATGTCGGCGTCGAGTGCGCTCTGCGCATCGTGCACCAGTTCGGCCATCGACCGCCGTGCGACGGTCTCCCGACGGCGGATCGCAGCCGCGGCCACCGGGCCGGCGAGTTCGCCCAGGAGAAAGCCCGCGGCAGCGCCAACGGCGAGACCGGCAATAATCACTCCGACCGCGAGCGGCGCCCGGTCAGCGTCGGACGCGCGGCGGCGTCGTACAGCGATACGTGCCATGGTGATAATTTACAATGGTGAGGCATGGGGCCTCAGGCCTTGACCAGGATCCCAATGAGCGACAGCGCGGCCGGCACCATCCATGTCACCCTCCCCGACGGCTCGATCAAGGAATTGGCGGCGGCTGCCACCGGCGCGGACCTGGCGGCCAGCATCGGTCCAGGGCTGGCGCGCGCGGCACTCGCCATACGGGTCAACGGTGCGGTACAGGATCTGTCGCGCCCGCTTGCCGATGGCGCGACCGTGGCGATCCTCACCGATCGCGATCCGGCCGCCCTCGAGGTCCTGCGCCACTCGGCCGCCCACATCCTCGCCACCGCCGTGCGCGAAGTGTTTCCGGGTGCGGGGATCGGCTTTGGTCCCGCCATCGAAGAAGGGTTCTACTACGACTTCGAGGTCCCGCGGCCTTTCACGCCGGAAGATCTGGGTCTCATCGAAGAAGCGATGGGACGCGTGGTGGAGGCGGACTATCCGTTTGTGCGGGACGTCGTCACGCGGGACCAGGCCAATCAGCGCTTTGCCGACGATCCGCTCAAGCTCGAGCGCATCCGCGAGCTCGGGCCCGACGAGACGATCACCGTCTACCAGGACGGGCCGTTCACCGATCTCTGTCGCGGACCGCACCTTCCGAGTACGGGCCGGCTCAAGCACTACAAGCTGCTGAACACCGCCGGTGCGTACTGGCGGGGCGATTCGTCGCGTCAGATGCTGCAGCGCATCTATGGGACGGCCTTCTTCAAGAAGGAAGAGCTCGGCCAGCATCTCTTCCAGCTCGAAGAGGCCAAGAAGCGCGACCATCGCGTGCTTGGGCGGCAGCTCGATCTGTTCTTCTTTCACAAGTTCGCACCGGGCGCGGCGTTCTGGACCGATCGCGGCACGGCGATCTTCAATGAGCTCAACGGCTATCTGCGCGAGCTGCAGCGTGACGGCTACCAGGAGATCCGCACGCCGCTGCTCTTCAACAAGGGGTTGTGGGAAATCTCCGGCCACTGGGGCAAGTACCGCGACAACATGTTCCTCGTGCTCGACAACGAAACCGGCGAGCACGACTTCTCGCTCAAGCCGATGAACTGTCCGTCACACTATCTGCTGTATGAGTCGAAGAAGCATTCCTACAAGGAGCTGCCGCTCAGGCTCTGCACGTACGACGTGCTGCATCGGAACGAGGTGTCGGGTGCCTTGTCGGGCCTCACGCGCGTGCGACAGTTTCAGCAGGACGATTGCCACATCTTCCTGATGGAGCGGCAGATCCAGGCGGAGGTGCATCGCCTGACCCAGTTCATTCTCCGCTTCTACGCGACGTTCGGCCTCAAGGCGACGCTCAAGTTTGCCACACGGCCGCCGCAGCGGATCGGGTCGGACCCGATGTGGGATGAGGCGGAGCGGTCGCTGCGTCATGCGCTCGAGGCCACCGGGCAGCCGTACGAGCTCAAGGCCGGCGATGGCGCGTTCTACGGGCCCAAGATCGACTTCGACGTGGAAGACGCGATCGGCCGCAAATGGCAGCTGGGCACCATTCAGCTCGACTACAACGCGCCCGAGCGGTTCGATCTCAACTACACGGGCGAAGACAACACCGCGCATCGGCCGGTGATCATTCATCGTGCGGTGTGCGGCTCGTTCGAGCGGTTCATCGCGATCTTGATCGAACACTTTGCCGGCGCGTTCCCGCTCTGGCTGGCACCCGAACAGGTGCGGATTCTGCCCATCAACGATACCCAGCACGAAGCCGCGGCCGCGGTGACCAAGCGCTTGCGTGACGCCGGACTCCGTGCGCATCTCGATGATCGCGGCGAAACGCTCAACTACCGCATTCGCGAAGGCGAGATTGCCAAGGTGCCATACATGGCGGTGATCGGCGCGCGTGAGGCGGAAGCGAATACCGTCGCGGTGCGTGTGCGCGGGGCGGGGAACAAGCAGGAGATTGTTGGGGTGGATGAGGTTGCGGCGCGGCTGACTGCGCAGGCAAAGGGGAGGGCGTTGGAGCTGTAGTTGTTGCGCTAGTAGATGGGCTTGGGTCACGCGCTCACGCTACCCCTTCGCCGCCCTCCGCAATGCCCCGAACATCCGCGCCAGATCCGCCGGCTGGTGGTTGGCGTTGAGACCGCTCGGATTGGGGAGCACCCAGAGCTGCGTCTTCCCGATCCGCTCCTCCTGCCGGCCGATCGCCGCCTTGGGCCGACCAAACGCGACGCGATACGCGCCAATGCCCACGACCGCGAGCCATCGCGGCGCATACCTCCGGATCTTGCGCTCGAGCTGTCGCCGTCCCGACACGTATTCATGCGCGGCGAGCTCCGCCGCGGTCGCCGTCGTGCGCGCGACCATGTTGGTGATCCCGACACCATCATCGAGCAGTGCGTCCTCTTCCCACGGCGCAAGAACGCGATCGGTAAATCCGCCGTCGTACAACGCGCGCCAGAAGCGGTTGCCCGGCCGCGCAAAGTGACGGCCAGTCGCTCCCGAATAGAGTCCTGGATTGATGCCGCAGAACAGCACACCGAGCCCCGGCGCGATCACATCGCGAATGCTGCAGCCTTCGGCCGCGCGAAGTTCCGCCGGCGTTGGCCGGTAGCCGGCTGGTTTGGGATTGATGCGGCGCACCATCGCCGAAAAGTAGTGCGCCGATTGCGCATCATGGCACAGCTCAGGTCTCAGGTCTCACGTTGCCGCCGCCCGCAGCCGCTTGCGTCCGCCCCACTCGAACGGCCAGCCGGGCAACCACACGCCCAGCAGCAGTGCCACGATCGCCATATAGAAAGTGAATCGATACGCGTGCTCGAATCCCTTGAGCGACTCGCGACACCCCTCTGCCCGCAACGCAGCAGGAATCGCGGCAGCCTTGCCACCACCACCATTGCTCGCATCGCCGCCCGCTGATCCGCACAACGCGAGCGGCGCCGGCCTGGCATGCGGCTGGTTGCTCTGGCCCTGCGGCGGACTGTTCTGCAGTTGCCGCACGCGCGGCGATTGCGCCGTCGCAAGAATGGTGGCAAGCAGTGCCACCGCGAGCGATTGCACCACAAAGCGCATCGAATTGATCAGCGCCGACCCGCGAGCGATACGTTGCCGGTCGACCGTGCCGAGTGCGGTTGTATAGGTGGATTGCACCGTGAGCCCGAGCGCGATGCCGCGCAGTGCCATCAGGAAACGGATGTGACCCATCGATGTGTCGCCGGTGAGCTTGGAGAGTTGCCAGGTGTTGACGCACAGGACCGCGAAGCCCGCCACCACCAGAATGCGCGGCCCGATATGGTCATACAGCCGGCCGGCGAGCGGCGTGATGATACCGGCGGCAATCGCCAGCGGGAGCAGTACCAGACCGGTGTGGAACGCGGTCAGCCCGCGGAGGCTCTGCAAGTAGATCGGCAGCAGAAACTCCGCGCCAAAGAGTGCAACGACGCTCACGTACCCGACCACGCTTGCGTTGAGAAAGATCCGGTTCCCGAAGAGCGGAAAGTCGAGCAGCGGATCCTTGGCGACACGCATGTCGATCACGATGAAGGCCGCAAGTGCGGCAATCCCTGCACCAAAGCTCACGAGCACCGGCGGCGACGTCCACCCGCTGTCGGCCGCGACGGATGCGCCATAGAGCGTGGCGCCAAAGCCGATGACGGAGAAGAGCAGGCCGAGTTTGTCGAGACGTACCGTTCCTTGCGCCACTTTCTCGCGCAGCAGGATGCTTCCGAGCGTGATCCCGGTGGCGCCAAAGGGGATGTTGATGAAAAAGATCCAGCGCCACACGCCGTGATCGACGAGCAGGCCGCCAAGGATCGGCCCCAGCGCCGGGGCAAAGAGCAGCGCGATGCCGTAGATGCCAAGCGCGACACCCTGTTCCTCCGGCGGAAACGCCGCAAAGAGCATGGCCAGGCCGAGGGGAAGTGCGAGCCCGCCGCCGGCGCCCTGCAGGCCGCGGGAGATCATCAGCGCCGGCAGCGATGGCGCCAGACCGGAGAGCAGTGAACCCAGCGTAAAGAGCCCGAGTGCGCCGAGATAGATCTTCTTGATGCCGAAGCGGTCGCTGAGATAGCCCGCGAGTGGTGTGCTCATGCCAAGGCAGAGCACGTAGAGCGAAACGACCCATTGCGAAGCGCTCAGTGATGCGTGGAACTGTTGGCGGATGGTGGGAAAGGCGACGTTGACGACGGTCGTGTCAAGGATCACCATGAAGATGCCGAAGGTGACGCACCCCAGTACGCGCCATTTGTAGCCGTCGCCGCTGCCGCGCCGGGAAGCACGATGCGCCTGATGTCCGCTCTGCCGGTGCCCCGTGCGTTGCGCCATCCGCCTCCTCCCGTCGATCAGGGTAGGACGAGCAGCGCGAGTCGGCGCGCACGGTCAGCGGAAATCGCGGCTCCGGTGCGTCAAGCCCGGCACGCGCACCGATTGAAAGCGCTTGCCCACGATCTGCAGCACTTCGTGATCGCCTTCCCACTCGATCTTGCCTTCGATCAACATCACCAGCGCATGCTGCACCACCTCGCGGTCGGCCCCGGCCACACTCACCGGGACAATCACGTTGAGATGGCCGTATTCATCTTCCAGCAACAGGAAGACGGTGCCCTTGGCGGTCGAGGGGCGCTGCCGCGCAATCACCAGTCCCGCCACCAGCACGGTCTCGCCATCGCGGCAGAAACGGATCGACTCGCTGTGGTGCACGCGCAGGCGCTCCAGCCGTTCGCGCAGTACCTCCATGGGATGACCATCGAGGCAGAAGCCGGTGGAGAAGTAGTCGAGCAGAATGCGGTGGTGTCGCGACAGCGGGCGGGTCGTCAATACCACATCCGGAGCCGGTGCGAGCGGCATGGTGTCGCCCGCGGCACGAAGCGCTTCCCATGCGGCACGGCGCCGGTCGGGTTCCCACGCGGCAAAGGCATCGGCGCGGGCGAGTGCCGCCGCGCTGGTGCGCTCAAGTCCGCTCCGCACGACGACGTCGGCGATGCTGCGGAATGGCGCTGCTTCCCGAGCCGCTTCGAGTCGATCGAGACAGTGCGTGCCCACGCCGCGCACAAAGCGCCACCCCACGCGCAGCGCGCGCCGCGCTTCGTTCTCCACGGCGACCGTGGTGCAATCGCGCTGGCCATCACGCAGGCACGGCGGCAGGAGCGGCACGCCGTGCCAGCGCGCATCGTGCAGCAGAGTGCTCACCGGATAGAACCCCATGGGCTGTGCGTTGAGGAGACCGAAGTAGAACTCGGTGGGATGATGGGTCTTGAGCCACGCGGTCGCATACGCGATCAGCGCAAAGCTCCAGGCATGCGATTCGGGAAAGCCGTAATTGGCAAAGCCGCGCAGGTCCGCTTCAATCTGCGCAGCCACGTCGTCGGCCACCCGGCTCTGCACCAGGCGTTCGCGCAACTCCGCCAGCGCCGCGGTCAGGCGCGCTTCCTTGCGGTGATTGCCCATCGTGCGCCGCAGCCGGTCGGCCTCGGCGCCAGTGTAGTGTGCCAGCTCCATCGCGATGGCCATCGCCTGTTCCTGAAAGATCGGAATCCCCTGCGTGCGCTTGAGAATCGGCTCGAGGCGCGGATCGAGATACACCACGGCCTCGCGACCGCGCCGCCGCTCGGTATACGGTTTGACAAAGTTTCCCTGGATCGGCCCGGGGCGGATCAGGGCCACCTGCACGGTGATGTCGTAGAGTCGCTCGGGGCGCGTCCGCAGAATCGACGTGATCTGCGCGCGGCTCTCGATCTGGAACATGCCCAGCGTGTCGCCGCGCGAGATCAGCTCGAATGTTTCGCGGTCGTCATCCGGAATGCTGTACATCTCGGGCCGCGCCGCACCGCCGGCCTCGATCGCGTCAAAGGCGCGGCGCACCACGGCGAGCCCGCCAAGTCCGAGAAAGTCGAACTTGGGAATTCCCACCACGTCGAGATCGTCCTTGTCGAACTGGATGATGGAGCGCCCCATCGTGGTCCACTCGACCGGCGCGTGATCGCCGAGCGGGGCAGAAGAGAGGACAAAGCCGCCGGGATGCGTCGAACGGAGCCGCGGCAGATCTTCGCACGCGCGCATGATCGCGAGCAGCATCTTCGCGCTCGGCGTCGTGACGTCAAAGCCCAGACGCGGCCCGACGTCCTCGGCCAGCGCGGTTGCACCGTCGTTGCTGTTGTGATAGTGCACGCGCCTGGAGAGCCGGAAGGCGAGCTCGGCCGGAAGTCCAAGCGCCCGCATGCCGTCCTGCAGCGCGGTGGGCGCGCTGTAGATCTGCGTCACTCCCGTGATCGCCGAGCTCTGGCGCGCATAGGTTGCATACATGTAGTCGAGCATCTCTTCGCGGCGGTCGTGCTCGAAGTCGACATCGATGTCGGGTGCTTCGGCCTTCCCGTCGGTGCGCGCTTCAGACAGAAAGCGTTCGAAGAGCAGGCCATTCTTGACCGGATCGATCGCGGTGATGCCCAGGCAATAGGCCACGGCAGAATTGGCCGACGACCCGCGCCCCTGGCAGAGAATCCCCAGTTCGCGCGCCTTGCGAACCGCATCCCACATGACCAGAAAAAAGCCCGCGAAGCCGAGCGTGCGGATGACGCCGAGTTCGTGATCGATCTGCCGCTGCTGTTCGCCGGTGAGCGGATCCTGCCAGCGCTGGTAGGCGCCATCCATCGCCCGGGCACGGAGAAAGGCGTCGTCGTCGTGAGCGGAGCCGGGGTTGAAGACCGGCAGGGGTGGACGGATCCAGTCGAGTGCAAAGCTGCACTCGGCCGCAATCCGTTCGGCCGCATCAAATCCTGCTTCACAGCCGTCCCACAATTCTCTCAGGCGTTCCGGCGCGTGCAGCTGCCACTGACCGCTGGGCGTGCCAAGGCCACGGGCCATCATCTCGGCCAGCGTGAGCTTTTGCCGCAGCGCGGTGAGCATGTCGTGCACCAGCCGGCCCCCGCGCGAGACGTACCGGCAATCCTGCGCGACGATCCACGGCACGCCGGCTTTTCCTGCCAGGGCGATCAGCGCGGTGGCGAGCGCTTCTTCATCGCCGCCGGTCTGATGCCGCTGCACTTCCACCGCGACATGGCCGTCGAACGCGTCACGCCAGCGCTGCAGCAGATGCATTGCCTCCATGCGGCGATCGTCGCGCAGCAGAGTGGCAAGCATTCCCGAAGGTGGACCGGTGAGCAATTGCAGGCCGCCGGCACGTGCAAACAACTCCTCGCTGGCGAGACGAGGCCGGCCGCGCGGCCGCTGATCGTTGGCGCTCAGGAGCGCACCGCTGCGCGAGCGAGTGACTAGTGCGGCGAGATGGCGGTAGCCTTCGCGCGTGCGGGCGAGCAGTGCGATGGGATGGCCGTCCACCACCAATTCCGCGCCCGCGATCGGCTGCACGCCGTGTTCTTCGCATGCCACCGCAAAGCGGACGATGCCGCCGAGGTCGGCGGTGTCGGTGAGTGCGATGGCGCGGTAGCCCAGTGCGCCGGCGCGCGCGGCAAGATCTTCCGGCGTGACCGCGCCATCGCCAAAGGAGTAGGCGGAATGCGTGCGCAACTCGACGGGGAGAGTCATTTGTCATCCTGAGCGCAGCGAAGGATCTCGGGCTGTCTCGCACGCACGCGCATCAGTCCCACCACCCTGCGAGATACCAGTGGTCGCGCGCGCCATCGCGAAAGAGGAGCACCAGCGTGCCATCGGCGCGCACGGCCTGGTAGTACTCGCGCGCAAAGGCCATTTCCCATTGGTGGCCCGAGAGACATTGCGGGCCGAGCGCTTCGCGGAGCGGCAGGGCGGTGCCGTTGTCGAGATAGCGCACCGGAACCGCAAAACCGCGGCGCGGCCGGGTGCGCACCGTGATTTCGCGCGGCGCGGGCAGGAGTGTCAGTGCCAGCGCCGCATCGCCGGCATGGTCGTGTACTGCCGCCGGTGAAAAGGACATCTCCTGTTCGGCGCCCCAGCGCACGCGCCGTTCCGGGAGCAGATCGACAGTGCGTCGCGCCTCGACCATCGCGTCGTGCTGCAGGTCGAGCACATCAGCCACCGCGCGCTCGGCGGCGGTGGCGGAAGCGAATCCGGCGTCGAAGAGATCGCCCTGTCGCGACGGCGGTTGCGAGGCCGCGGTCACCTGCAATGCGATGCCGGCAACGCGATCGTCGAGCGTGATGCGCTCGAGTGCGCGGCGCACCAGCCGGAGCCAGGTGCGGCGATCGGCCGTGGGACGTGCCGCGCCGACCGGCGCGGTGAGTTGCGTTCCTCCCTCGAGACTCAGCGTGAGCGCCAGTGCGCGCGCACCCAGGCCGGTGGTGGTGAGTGCCGTGCAGACCGTGCCCAGGAGCGCGTTGAGCACAAAGACGAGCCGTTCGAGATCGGCGGTGGCAAACTCGGTCCAGTCGAGCGATGCCGTGGGAAGCTCGCGCGGCCGCGCGCCAAAGATCGGGCGCGGGTCCTGGGCGCGCGCGAGATGCCAGCAGTCGAGTCCCTCGCGGCCAAAGCGGACTTCAACGGCGGTGTGATCGAGTGCGGCAAAGCCGCCGCAACTCGTGATGCCGACACTGGTGAGCAGATGTTCGAGTCGCCCCGGCGGATCGAGCACGGTGAGCGGCCGTGACGCGAGCCACGCGCGTTCTTGGCCCGCGGGAATCTGCGTGAGACGATCGCTTGCGGTGCGCACGGCAATGGCCGCGACAATGGGAACGCCGGCGATCGCCGCGCGGGACGACGGAATCGCGTGCTCCGCCAGGACCGCCAGCGCGCGCTGGGCGAGCGCGACAGCATCGAGACCGCGGCCGTCGAGCCAGGCGAGACGCTCCTCCGTGGCGATCGCGACCCGTGGTGCGATGGCCAGCAGGAGTGCCGCCAACTCAGTCGGCGCCGCGCCGGTCGGCGAGTCCGGGAGGGAGAGCGCAACGAACGGCATGCGAGATCACAGGGAGAGAAAGAACGGTGTGGGCATTCCATCCCGACGCGGTCGCGTCGACCGCCACAGCGGCCTGACGCACCACGGCGGGATCGCCGAAGGGTGTGCGCGCCCACTCGAAGCGGTCGAGCACATATCGCGAACGAAGACGGAGTGCGGCGGGCAGCGCGGCGTCACTGACCATGGCGAATGCACCGCCGCCTTCATGCACGGCACGCGAGAGACGGAAGAAGGTGGTCCGGTCCGCCGCCACGCCGTGCAGCACCACGAGGGCAAAGCCTCCTGAGGCAGCAAGGATCTCGGCAAAGCGGAGTGCGAGGAGCGGTGTGCGCGGGCGGAAGACCACCGGACCGTCGCACCATCCCGGCCCCAGTTGATGCAAGGTGTCGATCCACGCAGCGCGCATCCCCGCCTGCGTCACCGCACGGCAGGCCTGGGAAAGGAGCGCGGTGGCTCCGGCGCCGGGAGTGCTCCAGAGCGTGGGACGTCCGCGCGGCAGACCACCATTGGGAAGAATCCGGTCGAGCGGTGCCAGGCCGGTGGAAATTCCCCCGTCCCGCCGCGCCGGGAGAGGGACGGCATCGGGAAAGCGCTTGGCGAGGAGCTCGCGCAGGTCCAGGGCGGGGGCGGCGGTCATTCGTCAATATACCGAACAAAAACCGAAAGAAGGAGAGGGCGGTATACTTGCGATCTCATGTCCCAACTCCGCCGTCTCGTGGGCGTCCGTGGCCTCGCACTCAGCATGGTCAGCCTGGTCGTGGGCGCCGGCATCTTCGGGCTTCCGGCCTTTGCCGCCCGCACGCTGGGGCCGGCCGCCGTTTTCGGCTATCTCGCCTGCATCCTCCTCCTGGCTCTCATGGGACTCTGCCTGGCCGAGGCGGGGAGTCGCGTTCCCGATGCGGGAGGGATATACGGTTATACCACAGCCGCGTACGGTCCGCTGGCCGGGGCAATTGCCGGGCATCTCCTCTGGTTTGCCAATGGAGCGGTCGCCAACGCCGCTGTCGCCGTGCTGATGGTCGACACCCTCGGCGCCCTCGTCCCCGTCTTCACCACACCGATCCCGCGCTTTGCCGTCCTCCTCGGCTACTACATCATCCTCGCGACGATCAATGTCCGCGGCACGCGGTACGGCCTCGGACTCACGCAGTGGTCCACGGCCATCAAGATCGCGCCGCTGGTGCTCCTCGTCGCGTTGGGCGTGCCGCATATCCATCTGGCCAACCTGCGCATCACCACGTGGCCGCATCCGGCGGCGGTGGAACACACCGCGGTGCTGCTCTTCTTTGCGTTTACCGGCTTCGAGTCGGGACTCTCGATGAGCGGCGAGATCGTCGCACCGGAGCGAACGGTGCCACGGGCATTGCTGCTGGCACTCAGCATGGTGGCAATCCTCTATCTCGGCTTGCAGTTTGTCGCGCAGGGTGTGCTCGGGCCGGCGCTGGCGACCGCCGGTGACACGCCGCTCGTGGCCACCGCGCTCGCCGCGTTCGGTCCGGTGGGGCAGACCTTCATTGTAGTTGCGACCCTCTTTTCCACCGCGGGATTGCTTGCGGCCGATATTCTCGCTTCACCACGTGCACTCTACGCCCTGGGCCGCTCGGGCGCGCTGCCGAGCGTGATGGGACGGGTGCATCCGCGCTTCGACACGCCCGCCGTGGCAGTGATCACCTACACCACGATCTGCGCCATTCTCGCCTGCTCCGGAACCTTCCGGTCACTCGCCGCGTTGGGCGCGTCAGGGACGCTCTGCCTCTATCTCCTCTGCTGTACGGGACTGGTTTTCCTGCGGCAGCGCGGCGTGGGCAATGCGCGGCGGCCGTTCGTGGTGCCCGGTGGCATCACGGTGCCGGTACTCGCCACGCTGGCGATCTGCCTGGTGCTCACCGGACTCGATTGGAGCGACTTCATCCTTCTTGGGGCAACGCTGGTGGTCATCGTCGTCCTGTCGTTCGTCCGGCGCGGCGCAATGCGTGTGGAGTCCGCCGATGCGCTGGCTGGCTGATCCGTCTATCTTTTTCGCGGTTTCTTTTGCGAAGGTGTGCGCATGTCCGATGAGACAACTCCGGTAATCCTTGCGGCCTGCCGCACGCCGATCGGCCGCTATCTGGGCGCGCTCTCGTCGATTCCCGCGCCGCGCCTCGGTGCGACCGCCATCAAGGAAGCGGTGCGCCGCGCCGCGATCGACGGCGCCACGATCGACGACGTGATCATGGGGCATGTGGTGCAGGGGGGAACAGGACAGGCGCCCGCCCGCCAGGCGATGATCCACGCCGGCGTGCCGGCCACGGTACCGGCGCTCACGATCAACAAGGTGTGCGGCTCGGGACTCAAGGCCGTGATGCTCGCCGCGCAGTCGATCAAGGCCGGGGACGCGCAGTGCGTCGTGGCGGGCGGCATGGAGTCGATGTCGTGCGCACCGCACTATCTCTACAACTATCGCAATGGTATCAAGGCCGGCAACCAGACCATCGTCGACGGCATGATCCACGACGGGCTCTGGGATTCGTTCGGCAACAATCACATGGGCGAGTACGCGGAATACACGGCGGAGAAGGCCGGAGTCACGCGGCAGGATCAGGATCAGTTCGCATACGAATCGCACCGCAAGGCGGTCGCGGCGCAGCAGGCGGGAAAGTTCACGGCCGAGATCGCGCCGGTGGTGATTCCCGGCAAGAACGGTCCCACGGTCGTCAACGCCGACGAATCGCCGCGCGCCGACACCACGCCCGAAACACTTGCCAAGCTGCGCCCCGCCTTTCGCAAGGAAGGGACGGTCACGGCGGGGAACGCGCCCGGTCTCAATGACGGTGGTGCGGCGATCGTGGTCGCTTCGCTCGCCTATGCCAAGGCGCACGGCCTGGCCCCGATGGCGCGCATCACCGCTTACGCCACGGCCGGTGGCGAGCCCAAGGATCTCTTCTTTGCGCCGATCCAGGCGGTGCAGCATCTGCTGAAGAAGGCGCACACGTCGATCAACGATTACGCGCTGATCGAAGCGAACGAAGCCTTTGCCGTGCAGGCAATCGCCGACGGACGCGCCCTCGGCTGGGACTGGAACCGCGTCAACGTCAATGGCGGCGCGATCGCGCTGGGACATCCGATTGGCGCGTCGGGTGCGCGGATTCTTGCCACACTGCTTTACGCCATGCGCGATCGCCAGGCGGCCACGGGGCTCGCGACGCTCTGCCTCGGCGGCGGCAACGCCGTGGCGCTCAGCGTGGAGGCGATGTGAGCAAGGTCGCCGTCATCGGGTCGGGTACCATGGGCAACGGCATCGCCCATGTCTTTGCCCAGCACGGACACGACGTGGCACTGATCGATGTGGCGCCGGCAGCACTCGAGCGGGCACTCGCCACCATCAAGGGCAATCTGGACCGGCAAGTGAAGAAGGGTGCGATTGCCGAAGAGGCGGTGGCGCCGATCATGGGGCGGATCACCACGTCGACCGCGCTCGACGCCGCACGCGACGCAATCCTGGTGATCGAAGCGGCGAGCGAGAATCCCGCGATCAAGTTCGAGCTCTTTGGCAAGCTCGATCAGCTCTGCCTGCCCGAAGCGATCCTCGCCAGCAATACATCGTCCATTTCCATCACCGAGATCGCCGCAAAGACCAGGCGTCCCGCCCAAGTCATCGGCATGCACTTCATGAATCCGGTGCCGGTGATGCAGCTGGTGGAAGTGATCCGCGGTCATCTCACCAGCGACGCGACCACCGCCACGGTCATGGAACTCGCGGCGGCACTCGGCAAGACGCCGGTCGAAGCGAACGACTATCCCGGCTTTGTCGCCAATCGCATTCTGCTGCCGATGATCAACGAAGCGATCTATTGCGTCTTCGACGGCGTGGCCACGCCGGAGGCGATCGACACCGTGATGAAGCTCGGCATGGCGCATCCGATGGGGCCGCTCGCGCTGGCGGATTTCATTGGTCTCGACGTCTGCCTGGCCATTCTCAATGTGCTCCATGAAGGGCTCGGCGACGACAAGTACCGCCCCTGTCCGCTGCTCAAGAAGATGGTCGCGGCTGGACTGCTGGGACGGAAGAGCGGGCAGGGCTTCTACCGCTACGACAAGCGCTAACCACCCAAGGTGACCATGGACGCGTTCAACGAGATGCAGACGTGGGGACATGAGCAGGTCGTCTTTTCGCACGAACCGTCGTGCGGCTACTTCGGTATCATCGCGATTCATGACACCACGCTCGGTCCGGCGCTCGGCGGGACGCGCGTCTGGCCTTACGCGTCCACCGAGGAAGCGCTGCGCGATGTGCTGCGCCTCTCGCGTGGCATGACTTACAAATCCGCGGTGGCCGGCCTCAACCTCGGCGGCGGCAAGGCGGTGATCATTGCCGATCCCAAGCGCGCCGATCGCGAATCGCTCTTTCGCGCGCATGGCCGTTTTGTGGAATCGCTCGGCGGCCGCTACATCACCGCGGAAGACGTCGGCACGTCGCCCACCGACATGGAGTTCGTCAAGCGCGAAACCAAGCATGTGGCCGGCCTGCTCAATCTCTCGGGCGATCCGTCGCCGGTGACCGGTTATGGCGTGTACATGGGAATGAAGGCCGCCGCCAAGGCCAAGTGGGGCAAGGATTCGCTGGCGGGGAAGACCGTGGCCGTGCAGGGCGCCGGCAAGGTCGCCTACTATCTCATGAAGCACCTGCGCGATGAAGGCGCCAGCATGCTGGTGTCGGATATCGACCAGGACAAGGTCAAGCGCGTGGTCGATGAACTGGGTGCGCAGGCGGTCACCGCCGATGCGATCTACGACGCCAAGGCCGACATCTTTGCCCCGTGCGCGCTGGGCGCCATCATCAATGACGACACGCTCAAGCGCCTCAAGGTCCAGATCATTGCCGGTGGCGCCAACAACCAGCTGGCGGAAACGCGCCACGGTGTCGAACTGGAAGCGCAGGGCATCATGTACGCGCCCGACTACGTGATCAACGGTGGCGGCGTCATCAACGTCTACGGCGAGCTGCAGAGCTGGACGATGGATCGCGCCAAGCGCAAGGCGCAGGAGATCTACGACACGATCCTGCGCGTCTTTGCGATCGCGCAACGCGACAAGATCCCGTCCTTCGAGGCCGCCGACCGCCTGGCCGAAGAGCGGCTCCATTCGGTCGCGGCGCTCAAGCGCATGTGGGTGGCGGGCGACCGCTAGCGTCCCGGGCGCGCGGTCGGGCGCTATTATCTTTGCGTCATGTCCGAACGCATCCCGATCGGTTCCGATCACGCCGGCTTTGCCATGAAGACGCTGGTGGCCCAGGAGCTCCGCGGCCTGGGCTTTGACGTGGCAGACGTCGGCTCGCATTCAGCCGATCCAGCGGACTACGCCGATTACGCGCATGTGGTCGCGCGCGAAGTCGAGCAGGGCCAGGTCCAGCGCGGTGTGCTGCTCTGCGGCTCGGGTCTTGGCATGTCGTACGCCGCCAATCGGCACAGCGGTGTGCGCGCGGCGGTGGTGTGGTCGCCGGAGATTGCCGTCCAATCGCGCCAGCACAACGACGCCAACGTGCTCGTGCTGCCCGCGCGCTATGTCGATCCCGACACCGCGCGCGCCATTCTGCGCGCCTGGCTCGAAACACCGTTCGAGGGCGGGCGCCACCTCACCCGGATTCGCAAGATCGAAGAGACCGGCGCATGAGCGGCACTTCGGGGCATCTCGTCCACAACGCGCACGTCACCGCCGCCGATCCGGCCATCGCCGCTCTGCTCGACGCCGAGCTGGCGCGGCAGCGCGACGGTCTGGAACTCATTGCCAGCGAGAACTTCACGTCGCGCGCGGTGCTCGAGGCGATGGGGTCGTGTCTCACCAACAAGTACGCCGAGGGATATCCCGGCAAGCGCTACTACGGTGGCTGCGAAGTGGTCGACCAGGTGGAGCAGCTCGCCATCGACCGCGTCAAGCAGATCTACAATGTCGCGCACGCCAACGTGCAGCCGCACTCCGGGGTGCAGGCCAACTTTTGCACGTACATGGCGCTCATGCCGGTGGGTGCCACCATTCTCGGCATGTCGCTGCCGCATGGCGGGCACCTGTCGCACGGCACAGCGGTGAGTCACACGGGGCAGGTGTGGAAGTCCCACGCGTATGGTGTCCGCCCGGACACCGGCCTCATCGACTACGACCAGGTGCGCGAGATCGCCAGGCAAGTGCGGCCGCAAGTCATTGTGACCGGTGGCTCCGCCTATGCGCGCATCATCGACTTTGCGACGTTCCGCAGCATTGCCGATGAGGTCGGCGCGTTTCTGGTGGTCGACATGGCGCACTTTGCCGGCCTCGTGGCGGGTGGCGTCTATCCGTCTCCCGTGCCGCACGCCCATGTCACGACCAGCACCACGCACAAGACACTGCGCGGCCCGCGCGGCGGCCTCATTCTCTGTCACGCCGAGCACGCCAAGGCGATCGACAAGTCGGTGTTTCCCGGCGGACAGGGTGGTCCGCTCGAACATGTGATCGCGGGCAAGGCGGTCGCGTTTGGTGAAGCGCTCACCGAGGATTTTCGGCAGTACGCCGCACGGGTGGTGGAGAACGCGAAGGTCCTGGCCGCCGCACTGATCGATCGCGGCTATGCCATCGTCTCGGGTGGGACCGATTCGCATCTCATGCTCGTCGATCTTCGCGCCAAGGGGCTCACCGGCAAGGAAGCGGAGAAGCTGCTGGGGGCGGCCGCCATCACCGTCAACAAGAACACTGTCCCCGACGATCCGCAGTCGCCCTTTGTGACGAGCGGTATTCGCGTGGGCACGCCCGCGCTCACCACGCGCGGCATGGGCATGGCGGAGATGGTGCGCGTCGCCGAGCTGATCGATGGCGCACTGACGGGGCGCGACGAGGCGACGCTGACGCGCGTCAAGCACGAAGTCGAATCGCTCACCGCACATTTCCCGCTGTACGCCCCGGCCGCTGGAACGCGCTGAAGTGAACGAACTCCAGTTTGCCGATGGAGTGCTGGCGCGGCTGCACGCCGCCAGCGGCAAGCGCTATGACGAGCGCGCGTATCTCTTTGTGCTCGCCGCCATCGAATATCTGCAGGGCAAACTCGATGTCCGCCGGCATGTCAGCGGCACCGAACTCTCGTGGGGCTGCCGCGATCTGGCGCTCGAGCGTTTCGGGCTGCTCTCGCGCACGGTCCTCGACTGCTGGGGCATTTCTTCCACCGCCGACTTTGGCCGCATCGTCTATACCCTCGTCGAGGCCGAACTCCTGTCGACGCAGCCGGGCGATCGCGAAGAAGACTTTGCCGGCGTCTACGAGTTCGAAACCGCATTCGACGCGTCATACGGACTCCGCTGGGCCGACCCAACGAGCTAAGTAGTAGTACGTCCCACCTTTACCCGCCTGCCGGGATGTGACTTGATTTGTGACGCCGAGAATTTGAACGCCTGGGGAGGCTCGTGCGTAATCCTGCCGTGACCAAATCCATCAGCCTCGTCGTCGCGATTTCTGCGTTCCTCCTTGTGACGGCATGCGGCAGCAAGCCGCCAGCCAAGCCTCCCCGCCAGGCGGTGGCTGTCACGGTCATCCCCGTACGGCGACAATCTGTGCCCTACACCATCGATGCCACGGGCATGGTGACCCCGATGCAGACCGCCGCGGTGACCGCCCAGGTGGACGGCATCGTGATCGGCGTCGAGTTCTCCGAGGGCCAGGACGTGTCCAAGGGGCAGGTCCTCTTCCGAATCGATCCGCGGCCGTACCAGGCGGCGCACGATCAGGCGGTGGCGGCTCTGGCGCGCGACAAGGCTGCGGCGCAGTACGCCAACGAGCAGTTTCAGCGCTACGACGCCCTGATGAAGGACCGCAGTGTGACCGCTGAGCAGGCCGATCAGATGCGGGCAAATGCCGCGTCGGCCACCGCGACCGTTTCCGCCGACTCGGCCCAGCTCGCCACCGCCCAGTTCAATCTCGACAACACGGTCATCCGCGCGCCGATCACGGGCCGCACAGGCGGCCTGCTCATCCATGTGGGCAACGTGGTCCACGCGGCCGGCAGCGCGCCGCTGGTGCTGATCAATCAGGTCCGTCCCACGCTGGTCCGCTTTCCGGTGCCGGGCGCGTCGCTGCCGCTGATCCTGCGCTATGGTGCGCGCGGCGGCCTGCCGGTGACCGCCACGCCGGCCGACGTGCCGACCACGTCGACGGATTCCACCACGCCGATGGATGCTTCGCAGTCGGGAACGCCGGCCCAGAAGCTCGATCCGGTGGCACCGATCCACGCCGATCCCGATACGCGCGGTGCGCTTTCATTCATCGACAACGCCATCGACACGACAACCGCGACGGTGATGCTGAAGGCGGTCTTCCCCAATCCCAACGGCACGCTCTGGGCGGGCCAGTCGGTGACGACATCGCTCCGTCTCTACGTGGAAGACAGCGTCCTGGTGGTGCCGACGGCGGCGGTGGTCATCGGCCAGACGGGGACCTATGTCTGGGTCGTCGACTCGGCCAACACGGCGCAGGAGCATCCGGTAGTGGTCGAGCGCGCGGCGGGGGACATGTCGGTGATCACGTCCGGCGTGTCCGAAGGCGACCGCGTGGTGACCAACGGCCAGTCGCGGCTGAGCGTGGGAGCGCCGATTACCCTCTCGACGCCCAACGGTGACGCCACCGGTGGCAGACGCGGTGGCAAAGGGGGAGCGGGCCGCGGCGGGCGCGGTGGTGGGCGCGGCAAGGCTCCGACGGCGCAATGATCCGGGGCAGGGCCGCGGCCGCGTGAACTTCACCGGGCTGTTCATTCGCCGTCCGGTCATGACGACTCTGCTCATGATCGGTATCGTCGTCTTTGGCGTGGTCGCGTATCGCCGCCTGCCGGTGAGCGATCTGCCGACGGTCGACTATCCCACGCTGAGCGTCAACGCGAGCCTGCCCGGTGCCGCGCCTGAAACGATGGCCGCGACGGTGGCCACACCACTCGAGAAGGCCTTCTCCGCCATCGCCGGCATCGACGAGATCACGTCGACGAGCAGCCTCGGGTCCTCCAGCATCACCCTGCAGTTCTCGCTCGATCGCGATCTCGAATCGGCGGCGCAGGACGTCAACGCCGCCATTTCCAAGACGCTGCCGCTGCTGCCGCCGCAGATCCTGCCGCCCTCATACCGCAAGCAGAATCCCTCGGCCGCACCAATCGTGTTCATTGCGCTGACCACCAACGTGCTGCCGCTCACGCAACTCGACGAGTTCGCCGAGACGACGATTGCGCAGCGGCTGTCGATGGTGGAGGGCGTCGCGCAGGTGAATGTCTTTGGCGCCACCAAGTATGCCGTTCGCGTGCAGGTCGATCCGGCACGCCTCGCGAGCCTCGGCCTTGGTGTGTCGCAGATCGCCAGCCAGATCGGCCAGAACAATGTGATGCTGCCGACCGGCGTGCTCTACGGCCGCGATCAGACGCTGACGGTCACCGCCACCGGGCAGCTCTCCAACGCCGCGGAGTTCAGCCGGCTGATTGTCGCGTACAAGAACGGCGGCCCGGTGCGCCTGGGCGACGTGGCCACCGTGCGCGACGACATCCAGAACGACAAGAATGCGTCGTGGTACGACGACGGCAAGACCGCGGAACGCACGGTGTATCTCGCCATCAGCCGGCAGCCGGGCACCAACACGGTGGAGGTGGCGGGGCGGGTGCTGGGCGTGCTGTCCGACATCGAGCGCGGCCTGCCGTCGTCGCTCAAGGTGCATATCGGCTTTGACCGGTCGGTGTCGATCAAGCGCGCGGTGTCGGATGTGAAGACCTCGCTGGTGATCGCACTGGTGCTGGTGGTGCTGGTGATCTTTGTCTTCCTGCGGAGTCCCGTGGCGACGCTCATTCCGTCGCTCACGCTGCCGCTGTCGATCGTCGGCACGTTCACGGTGATGTACGCCCTCAGTTTCAGCGTCGACAACCTGTCGCTCATGGCGCTGACGCTCGCGGTGGGCTTCGTCGTCGACGATGCGATCGTGATGCTGGAGAACATCGTCCGTCATATCGAGCAGAAGAAGCCGGTCATGCAGGCGGCGCTCGAAGGCGCCAGCGAAGTGGGCTTCACCATTCTCTCGATGACGCTGTCGCTGGCGGCGGTGTTCATTCCGCTGATGTTCATGGGCGGCATCATCGGGCGGCTCTTCCGCGAGTTCGCGGTCACGATCATGGTCGCGATTCTCGTGTCGGGCTTCGTGTCGCTCACGTTGACGCCGATGCTCTGCAGCCGGCTGCTCAAACCGGTCGAGGCGCACGAGCACGGCCGCTGGTATCTGGCCACCGAACACCTGCTGCAGACCATGCTCCACGGCTACGAGCGGAGCCTCGCCTGGGTCATGCGGCATCGTCCGATCACGCTGGTCTTCTCGCTGGCCGTGCTCGCGCTGACGGTCTTCCTCTGGCGCGCGATTCCCAAAGGACTCTTTCCGCCCGATGATACCGGCTCCCTCAACGGCACGACCGAAGCGGCGCAGGGCACATCCTTCCCGGAGATGGTGCGGCTGCAGCGCATTGCGATGACGCGCTTGGAAGCCGACACCAACATCGAATCGTTCACCTCGTCGGTGGGCGGCGGTGGTGGCGGCGGTTCGACCAATCAGGGCCAGCTCAACGTGACGCTCAAGCCGATCGGACACCGCCCGTCGGCCGACCAGATGGTCGCCGAGCTTACGCGGCGCCTGTCGGGCATTCCCGGATTGCAGATCTTCTTCCAGAATCCGCCGGCCATTCGCATCGGCGGGCGCTCCGCCAAGACGCTCTATCAGTTCACGCTGCGCGGCGCCGACATCCATCAGCTCTACAGTGAAGCGGCGCTGTTCCTCAATCGGATGCAGCAGGAGCCGATGCTGAGCGGTGTCACCTCCGACCTGCTCAACACCAGCCCGATTCTGCAGGTGCACATCGACCGGCCGCGCGCCCTGCAGCTCGGCGTCTCGCCCGCGACGATCGAAAACGCGCTGGCCAACGCCTACAATCAGCAGCAGATCTCCACGATCTACACGCCGACCAACGAATACTGGGTGGTGATGGAGACCGTGCCGAGCGCACAACTCGACGCCAGCGCGCTGGAGCACTTCTTTGTGCCCGGCAACGGCAAGATGATTCCGTTGACCGACGTGGCGTACTTTGAGCATGTGACCGGGCCGCTCAGCATCGCGCACTCGGGACAGATGGCGTCGGTGACCATTTCGTTCAACCTGGCGCCCGGCGTGTCCCTCGGCGCGGCGGTCGATCAGGTCAACAAGCTTGCCACGCAGACGCTGCCGGCGAGTATCAGCACCGGGTTCTCCGGCACGGCTCAGGCATTTCAGGATTCCCAGCAGGGATTGGGACTGCTGCTCCTGATCACCATCTTCATCATCTACATCATTCTCGGCATCCTCTACGAGAGTTTCATTCATCCGATCACGATTCTCACCGGCCTGCCGTTTGCGGCGTTTGGAGCGCTCCTGGCGCTCTACCTGGCGCACGTGGAGCTTGGTGTCTACGGCTACGTGGGCATCATCATGCTGATCGGCATTGTCAAGAAGAATGCGATCATGATGATCGACTTTGCGGTCGAAGAGGAACGTGCGGCGCATTCGTCGCCCGCGGAGGCGATCATGAAGGCCGCGAGCGTGCGCTTTCGGCCGATCATGATGACGACGGTGTCGGCGATCGTGGGGACGCTGCCGATCGCGATCGGCTTTGGCGCGAGTGCCGCGTCGCGGCGGCCGCTGGGCATCGCGGTGGTCGGTGGTCTGGCGTTCTCGCAGATCGTGACGCTCTATGTGACGCCGGTGTTCTATACATATCTCGACGAACTGCAGAACTGGGGCGGGCGGCTGTTCGAGCGGATACTCCGCCGGCGCGACGCCGGCGCCCTCGATGTTCCCGACTCGGCACCAGCCGCGGGCAGGTAACCGGTGGATCTGACCACTCTCTTCATCAAACGCCCGGTCATGACCACACTGCTCATGATCGGTATCCTGGTCTTCGGCATTGTGGCGTATCACGGGTTGCCGGTGAGCGACCTGCCCAACGTCGATTTTCCGACCATCACCGTGACCGCCACACTGCCGGGTACGAGCCCGCAGACCATGGCCGCCACGGTGGCGACGCCGCTGGAAAAGCAATTCTCGACTATTGCCGGCATCGACAACATGACGTCGACATCGAGCCTGGGGCAGTCGCAGATCGTCATCCAGTTTACACTCGACCGCGATATCGATGCCGCCGCGCAGGACGTGCAGGCCGCAATCGCGCAGACGCTCCGCCAGCTGCCGCAGGGCATCATTCCCCCATCGTATCAGAAGACCAATCCGGCCGACGCGCCGATCCTGACGCTGGCGCTCACGTCAGACGAAGTGCCGCTCTCCGCACTCGATGAATACGGCGAGACGACAATCGCGCAGCGACTCTCGATGGTGGGCGGCGTTGCTCAGGTGCTGGTGTACGGCACGCAGAAGTATGCCGTGCGCCTCCAGCTCGACCCCACGCGACTTGCGAGCCGCGGCATCGCGCTCGAGGATGTGGCCACCGCGGTCACCAGCCAGAACGTCAACCTCCCGACCGGCGTGCTGTGGGGCGCCAAGACCGCGCTTACCGTGCAGGCCACCGGCCAGCTCGACAGCGCCAGCGCGTTCCGCGACATCATTGTGGCCTATCGCAATGGCGCGCCGGTGCACCTCGACGAACTCGGCCGCATCACCGACGACGTGCAGAACAACAAGACCGCGAGCTGGTACAACGGCGAGCGGTCGATCGTGCTGGCCATTCAACGTCAACCCGGCACCAATACGGTCGAAGTCTCCGATCGCATCAAGGCGGCACTCGGCAAGGTCGAGACCGAGATCCCGCTGTCCGTGCATGTGGGCATTCTCTATGACCGCTCCGCCACCATTCAGGCCTCGGTGCATGACGTCACGTTCACGCTCGAACTGACGCTGGTGCTGGTGGTCCTGGTGATCTTCCTGTTCCTCAGGAACGTTTCCGCGACGGTTATTCCGAGTCTTGCACTGCCGATGTCGATCATTGGCACGTTCTCGGTGATGTACCTCCTGGATTACAGTCTCGACAATCTCTCGCTGATGGCGCTCACGCTGGCGGTGGGCTTTGTCGTCGACGACGCGATCGTCATGCTCGAGAACATTGTCCGGCACCTCGAAATGGGGAAGCCGCGGATGCAGGCCGCCATCGACGGCGCGTCCGAGGTCGGCTTCACCATTCTGTCGATGACGTTTTCGCTGGCGGCGGTGTTCATCCCGTTTCTCTTTATGGGCGGGATCATCGGCAAGCTGTTCCACGAGTTCGCCGTCAC
>DATAVM010000046.1:0-3417 GCA_036267775.1 Gemmatimonadales bacterium | reverse complement strand
TGGAGCAAGCGCTCGCGGATCAAGGCGTCCCGGCGGATGCGGGGGCATGGCTCGCGTACTGAAGTGAGATACCGTGGGCGGGGATCGTCGTGACAGGCCTCAACGACATCGTTGGGGTCTGGTCCGCGGCCGATACCACCTCAATCGTAGTGATACCTTGCCTGCAGAAACTTCACGCGATCGCTGAACACCTCGTAGACCAGCCGATCCGTCTCATTCACGCGGCGCGACCACACATTGCCGCCAAAGTACTTCAAGTGCTCGGGCTTGCCGATCCCGCCAGATGGATCGCGCAGCGCGGCGTCCATCAGATCCAGCACTCGCAGCGCGGTCTTGCGGTTCGTGTCGACCCAATAGCGAAGATCCTCGAGACATTCTTCCTGGAGCACCGCTCGGCGTCCACCTTTGGACCGCGGACTCAGGCCTTCACCCCGAGCTCCCGACGCAGCGTGGCCAGATCGGTGGACCCGGTTCGCCCACGACGCGCACGAGTGAGAGCGGCGAGAAGGCGTGCAGCATTCGCCGGCGAGCGAAGCAGATAGGCCGTTTCGCGCAGACTCGTCAACTCGTCGAGCGGAATCAGGGCCATGTCCTCGTGACCCCGGCGCTCGATGACGGCCGCTTCGCGTGAATCTTCGATCTCGTCCCACAGCGAGGCGAGATGTTCACGGGCGTGACTGTAGGTGGTCTTGATGGCCATCGGGACTCCGAATATCGTTGTACAGCATTGTTGTACAAGTGGCGCGGCGTGTCAAGTGGCGTCATCATGCTCGAAGGGATACGACTACCACACACCCCACGGGCGGCGATCACGCAATCCTCTGCGCAACCGCCGCCCGTGTCCTTCACCCATCGTTCTTCTCTTGGCGCTACTGCCGCTTTGCCAAGACCGACCGCGCCGCCTGCACCCCCGCACTTGGCGCTCCGAATGTCACGGTGCCAGACCCGTCCATCAGTCCCTTGAACCACTGCACCGCTGACAAGTGATCAACCGCTCCGCCCTCACCAATCGGCTGCACCGTCTTGCTGTCGTCCGCCTGGATGCCGCGGTCGTTCCCTTCACCGCTGGAGCGCTCGACGTTGAGCAGCACCTTCCCCACCTGGTCACCCACCCGGACGACCACCGCATACTGACCCGCCGCGGCCGTGAGATTGCCACCGCCAAATCCACCGCCACCGCCGCCTCGGCCACCACGCCCAGCCGCCGGCGGGATCAGCCCATTGATCGTTTCCGTCAGCGCCGAATCCGCGCCAGTCGCGGTCAGCTCTGCGCCAGCGCCGCGCCCGCGACCACCACCCCCACCACCGCCGCCACCGCCACGACCGGCACTCTCCCCCGGGCGCTCCACCCAGACGTCGGCGTTGCCGCGACCGCGGCCACCACCCCCGCCGCCACCACCACCGCCGCGAGCGCCACGACCGCCGCCGGCGGCATTCGCCTCATCCTGCGCCAGCTGACGGTGGATCCGTCCCAGCGCCGCTGTGTCCTTGCCAGCCCTCTTGAGCGAATCGAACACCGACGTGATCCGCTCAACGCGAAGGATGCTGTCGCGCCGTGCCGCTGGCGACGTCACCCGCTCCGCCGGCGGCGCGGTGAGTCGGAAGTCCCACGTCACGCGCTGCAGACCCGCCGCGCCGGAACCGTCGATGGTGCGGATCGTGTCACCGAGCGCGTTGACGATCGCAACCCGCGCGCCGGCGGGAGCCGCCGCGGCGACGTAGTACTCGATGTCCGCGCCATACGCCGGCGACTGCCCGCGGAACTCGATTCCCTGCCCGGTCGACTGTCCGTCGAAGAGCGGCTCACCGTACTGGAACGCCACCTTGGGCTTGAACACCGTCAGCGCCGTCGTCGGCGCCGCGGCGAGTTGACCCAGAGCGTTGATGTCCACGATCCAGATTGACCGCCCGTGCGTCGCGGCAATCAGCTCGCGATCGCGCGGCTGAATCTTGAGGTCATAGACCGGCACCGTGGGCAGACCGGACATGAAGCGCTGCCACGTCCCGCCGGCATTGGTGGAGACATAGCAGGCAGTCTCGGTCCCCAGGAACAGCACGTTGGCAAATCCCGGGTCCTCGCGGACCACATGCACATAGTCCGGTCCGCCGGTCGGAAGGTTATGGGCCATTGACTGGAACGTCTTGCCGTAATCGTGCGTCACGTAGACATACGGCGTGTAGTCGCCGGTCCGGTGATTGTCGAACGAGACGTAGAACGTGTTGGTGTCAAAGTGCGAAGGCTCGATCCGCGACACGTACGTCCCCGCCGGAACCCCCGGCATCCGGCCCGTCAACTCTTCCCAGCTCCCGCCCCCATTTCTGGTGAGCCAGGTCCTGCCATCATCCGTTCCCGCATACAGCAGGCCCGGACGTATATACGACTCGGCGAGCGAGACGATCGTCGGGAACGTCTCCGCTCCAGTCGCGTCTGTCGTGATACCACCAGTGGTCCGCGTGCTGACGCGAATCTTCATCGTGTCAGCATACGTGAGATCGGGCGAGATGGGATACATGTGATCGCCACGCTCGGTCGACTTCATCACCCGGTTGCTGCCGGCATACAGCACATGCGGATCGTGCGGCGACAGGAAGAACGGCGTCTCCCAGTTCCACCGCAGTGCAAAGTCGATCGAATCCTGCCGGATCGTGGCACGCAGGTCGGCCACGCGCCTCTTCGCTGCCAGCGTATTGGCGTGCGCCGAGTCGTCGAGGATCACCGCAATGGTGTCCTCCATTTCGGCCATCTGCGCGCGGGCATTGGGCTTGGCGAGCGTGGTGCTTTCGCCCGTGGTGACGTTGATGCGCGCCATGTCGCCGCCCTGCGACTCGGCGTACACGGTGTGCGGGTCGGTCGGATCCTGCGCGGTGTAGAAGCCGTCGCCGCCGTTGACGGTGTACCACATCGAGTTGGTGATCGCTCCCGACTTGCGGCGACTCGGACCGCACCAGGCGCCATTGTCCTGCAGGCCGCCGCAGACGTTGTACGGAATGGCATTGTCGTACGAGACGTCGTACAGCTGCGAGATCGCGATCGAGTTGAGCACCAGCCAGTTGCCACCGCGATCGAACGTTTCCGACACGCCACCGTCGTCACCGACAACGATCCGGTTGGGATCGTTCGGATCGATCCACATCGCATGGTGATCGACGTGCACGCCTACCGTCGTCTGCCGCACGGTCTTGCCGCCGTCATCGGAGACGTTGATCGGCGTGGATGACCAGTACACGCGATCGGGGTTCCTGGGATCGACGCGGACCTGCGAGTAGTAGAACGGGCGCACGTCGGACGTCGCCGTGCGCGTCCAGGTGGCACCGGCGTCTTCGGAGCGGTAAAGCCCGGTCAGCTGCTGCTGGGGATGTCCGACGCCCGGCTTCCCCTTGGGATTCGGCAGCGAGTCGGCTTCGACCAGCGAATAC
>DATAVM010000045.1:0-3101 GCA_036267775.1 Gemmatimonadales bacterium | reverse complement strand
CGGCACCTTTGGGCGCCAGTTCAGCCAGTGATCGATAGCGAAGCGACGGCCCGCCATGCTCAACCAACCAGGTGAGCGGGATGCGGTGTGTGGTAGGGAGGTCCAGGGCGCGACTCCTCGGGTGGCTATGGAATCGAAAGTCCTGCTGACCGACCGCCGAAGGTAGCGGGATCACCAGAGAAAAGCCAGTGGAGTTGCGGGGATCGTTGCTGGAGATACTACGCGTGCTTAAAAACCTGTAACACCTTATGTAGCAATCAATTATATCTAGTAGTCCAACAGGCAACCCCTCTGATTTCTGTTCTCGCATGATCCATCTGACACAACCCTGACCATCAATCCGTTACCGGACACTCGACGATCCAGACTGTCCCGG
This sequence comes from Gemmatimonadales bacterium, assembly GCA_036267775.1. Lineage (GTDB taxonomy): Bacteria > Gemmatimonadota > Gemmatimonadetes > Gemmatimonadales > GWC2-71-9 > Palsa-1233. The sequence continues at coordinate 2,725 of DATAVM010000045.1, read as the reverse complement.
CTCGAAACAGACCTCGCTCGCTTGTCAGTACCATGCGCTGCGCGTCGAGATATGCCACTCCTTCCCCCTGCGGCTCGAGGCCCAGAATATCGCAACCCGTGGGGCGACCCATCGGCCGGAAGGTATCGTCGGCACGGAGGGCAAACGGGTAGAGATCACGATAGGTCCGCACCATCACATGCTTGCCATCCGGCGCGAGTGCCATTCCCGTCACCACGCGGCCCACGCCCAGCGAGGCTGCAATCGGCAACGAATCGATCCGCTCCGCCGTCGCCAGTGCGTGCGGCTCGTGCTGCTGCCAGAGTGCCGCGGCCAGACGAAACACCAGCACGCCGTGCGAGCGTCCCTTCGTGACCAGCAGTGCGTCGCCGGTGGGCGTCACCACCATCGCCTCGACGTCGTGCGGACCGTCTGGATAGCGAAAATGAAGAGCTTCCACGCCGGTCACGTCTTCCCGAACCACACCGGTCGGACGGGCGGCGCGCGCGATCGGTTCCTTCACCCGGTAAAGCACCACGCTGTCGCGGCGTTCGTCGTTGTCTCCGGTATCCGACACGTAGACACAGGTCTCTGTACCGCACGGGCCGAGTGCGACTTCTTCCCAGTCGACGTTGGTGGTGTTGAGGAGGCGGAAGGAGGCGCGCAACCGCCCGAGTGTGTCGATCGCGAGCAGATCGGGCGGATTGTCCGAGTCATTGATCGTCCAGATCAGTCCGGGATTGGCCCGGCTCACTGCGGCGCCGCTTGCTTCGGAGAGCGCGGGATCGGCGGTGTATCCGGTCCGGTGCGCACGCACCGGCTTGATCATCGTCCATGTGATGGGCGCTCCGGCCATGAACGCAGCGATCGCAACAAGCCCCAGCAACCCGCGAATCACGGAGTGGTAGCGCGCTTGCGCAGCTCGAGCACATATGCCGCGACGAGCTCGACTTCGGCATCCGTCAGGCGTGACCCACCGCGTGGCGGCATGATCTGATGACTCGCTGAATGTGCGCTATCGACGCCGGCCTTGATCAGCGCGACCACATCAGCCACCGTCTCTTTGGTGTCGGTGAACGGGTGGCCGGCGAGCCTGGTGCCGGGCGCAAGGACTCCTTCGCCCTCCTTGCCGTGGCAGCTGAAGCAGAGCCCCTTCCCTTCGTAGAGCTGCTTGCCGCGCGCCAGACGGACAGCGCTGGAATCTCCGGCAGCCTGCGCCTTGAGCACACCCACGCTGGTCGCGAGAGCCAGTGTCACCACTGCGCTACCGCCAAGAATCCTGAGCGCGCGCACTATTGATACTGGATGTAAAGCGGGACCGGCCAGAGCGCGAGGATGTCCGAAAACGAGAGCATCGGATGGTCGTTCTTGTAGAAGAGCTTGAGTCCGGCGAACTGCACCGGGCGGCGCGTCACGACATAGTCGTAGATGTTTTTCTTGAGCGTTGGCGGACCAAAACCGTCCATGTCGATCACGACCTGTACGCGGGGATCGGTGACGATCTCCTGATAACCCGTGAGCATTTTCTCGGTGAACCGATGGACCACCAGCACCTTGGGCGGCAAGTGCTCTTCGTCCACCAGCTTGGCGAGGACGCCGATGGCATAGTTGACCTGTCGCGCGTCGAGCGTGCCGATGTATTTGCCCGGCAGGCGGCCCTTCGTCATCGCGAACTCGGGGTCGAGCGCGAGATGCACCCACGGCTTGCGCAGCCACGGCAGCAGGTGCGGCAGCTCCTCCGGCACCGTACTCAGGCCGACCTGCACGTCCAGGAACAGCAACCACCCGCGCTTTTCGGCCCACGACGCCACGCGCGCGATCAGTGAATCCGAACTCCGCAGTCGGTACTTGCCATCGGGACCCGGATGGTCCTGATCCTGGGCAACGGACACGATCAGCTGCAGGGCAGGGAGTACCCGGCGCGTGGAATCGGCGCGCTGCCAGGCTTGGGCGGTCGCGTCCAATTTGGCCATCATCGCATCGGGCGGCAGTTCGCCGAGGATGCCCATGTGCGTGGAAAGCGGATTGCCGTAGTAGGCGATGATGCGCGACGCCGGCAGCAAGGCACCAGGCAATACCGCGACGGATTTGAGCGTATACGGCGGCCCGGCGGAATCCGCCGCCGGGAGCGGCAGCGCAAAGCCGCCGCTGCCGGGGAGTTGCGCGCTCGCCCGGGGCGGCGCAGACGCCAGCACCAGGAGGGCAACCATTGCGATGTAAGGGAAGCGCATCAGCTGAAGGATAATGCCGGGCCTGGAGGCATGAGCCCTCAGGCGTGAGACCCGACCGCGAGAAAATTGGCGAGCAGTCGGTGTCCGTGTTCAGTGAGCACGGATTCCGGATGAAATTGCACGCCTTCCACCGGCCACTGTGCGTGCCGCACTCCCATGATCTCGCCATCGTCGGCCGTGGCGGTCACCACGAGCTGGGACGGCAGTGCATCGGTCACGACCGCAAGCGAATGGTATCGCGTCGCCACAAACGGCGACGGCACTCCGGCAAAGACGCCCCGACCGTCGTGCGCGATGGCCGATGTCATGCCATGCCGCGGGTGCGCCGCGCGCCGCACCTGCGCACCACATGCCGCCGCGATGCACTGATGGCCGAGGCAGACGCCGAGCACGGGAATGCGTGGACCGAGATGGCGCACGACCTCCAGTGCGAGTGGCCAGTCACGCGGCGTTCCCGGCCCCGGAGACAGGATGATATGCGAGGGCGCCCGCGCCGCGATACCAGCCAGATCGGT
>DATAVM010000044.1:0-52040 GCA_036267775.1 Gemmatimonadales bacterium | reverse complement strand
ATCCGACCACTTTGCCACCACTACCATGAACGTGCTGAACGCTGCATCGGCCGGATCATTGACGACCACCGGTGAGCGGTCGACGTTGGCGCCCCATGTGGCGGACGACGTACGAGGGAGAAAGAACATCAGATGCGGATGCCACGGACCGCCGGCTTCGTCTCCCAGGTAGCCGGCCTTTGACAACATGTAGGACATCGCGCCAGTCTCGGGCGCATTCGCTCCCTTTGCCGCAGCCCGGGAACGCTCGGCCATCTTCGACCCGGACATACCTGCCAGCACCCACTCCGTGCGTGTGAGATAGGCCGGCAGCACGGACCGCGCCGCCGCGGGGTTGAAGCAGATGGGCCCCCTGAGCTTGGGATTCCAGAAGCCAGGATCACCGAACGCGTTTGCCCACGATCGCTGGACCAGGCAGACGAAACCATTGCTGCCGTTCGCGGCGCGCTGATACCCGGCAGCGCCAAGCACCAGGATATCCGCGTTGCCGGCGATGGACGCTGGCGCGGCACTCCTGGCCAGCGCGATCTCCACCGACGGCATCATGCTGTATTGAGCGATCGGAGCCATGTGCGGGTAGGGCGCTGCCGCATCCTGCGCACGACCTGACTCCGGCAAGAAAGTGGCAAGGGCGATCGCAACCGCTCCCACAAACAACTTCTCAGTCAATCTGTTCGTCATGATGCGTCTCCTGACATCGTGTAGATCCTTGCCAGCTTGGTCAACGCGCCGCCCCAGCCTCCACCATGATCGCGAGCGGATGATTCATCGCGCAGGTCGGTGTGGATGAGCGTCAGTTCCGTGCCATCCCCGATCGGCCGCAGCCAGAACTCCACCCGCGACGTGCGGCCCTGCTCTTCCGGCGTCCCACCCACCGTCCAACGCCAGCTCAGGATGATCCGCTCCGGCCGTTGAATTTCGAGGAACTCGCCGGCGCACTCGTGTTCGTGCCCGTCCGCCGTGGGAAAGCGGACGCGAAATGCACCACCGACCCGCGCATCCGCCTCGGCGGCGATCACCGGCAGATCGTCCGGGCCCCACCAGCGCGTCAGTCCCTCCGGCGTGGACAACGCGTCGAAGACAATGGAGGGACGTGCACGAATCCTTCGAATGAGTGTGACTCCGGTCACTTGCCCCGCGCCTTTTCGTCTGCTTCGCTCGTCTCGGCGTAGTCCACCAGGCGGTCGAGGCGAGGAGCCCAGAAGCGCTCGTAGCGATGGAGCCATTCGACCGCGTCGCGCAACGGCCTGGGTGCGAGCTCGACCGTCACGGTCCGCCCGTGTTTGGAGCGCCGAATCAGCTTGGCGTCCAGCAGGACATCGAGGTGTTTCAGCGTTGCGGGAAGCTTCATGTCCAGCGGCTCGGCCAACGCGCTCACCGAGAGCGCAGGCTCGCGTTCCAGGCGCGCCAGGATCGCGCGACGCGCGGGGTGGCTGAGTGCGCCAAAAGTATTGTTGAGGCGGGATTGATACTTTACCATATGGTGAAGTATTTCCCGGCGAGGCCATTCTGTCAATCCCTCGGGATCATTACGTACCCGCGGTCCTTGCACAGAGCCGCGTCCCGGCCAACCTTTCTCGCGACATCCGCACGACAATCACTGGCGAGGTGACAGGTGGGCAGGCTCTGGTTGTTCGAGATGCACAACTGACCGCGGTCGAGGGCTCGAACACCCACCCGCGGCGCGCAACGGCGGTCGCCATCGCGGCCAGCGCCGCGACGGCGATCATCGGCACGTTGGGCGCAGCAAGCCACCTCACCGGCGTCACGCTGCTCCCCACTTGGCCCGCCCCCGCACCACTGGCTCTCTGGGCCACGTCGCTGTTTGCGCTGGTGGGGATCGGCTTGCTGGTGACCGCGCTCTGGCCCCGCAACGTCTGGGTGCGTCGGGCCGTGTTCGTGGTCGCGCTGGCTGGCTTTGTGGCCGGCGTCGCGACGCTCATTGCCACGGCCCTCGGCTTGCCGCTCGACATCGAGCATCTGGCCCCGTTCCGCAACTTCTCAAGACTGCCGGCGACAGAGGCGCGCTCTACCGGACCGCTCGGCGCCCCGGTCGTCGCGTTTGCGAGTCTCGCGGTGCTGCTGTATGTGATCGATCGCGGCCGGGCATTCATTGGTGCCCTCGCGTCCATTCCGCTGCTCGCCGGCGTGCTGGTCTGCGTGGGCTTCCTCTATCAGAGTCCGGTGTTGCGCGTCAGCGGGTGGCGTCCGATCTCGCTCGCCGCGGCCGTGGCGTGCATCTTCCTTTCCATTGGACTGATTTCGCTGGCAGGGCCGGACGTCTGGCCGCTGCGTGCGATGGCGGGACCATCGGTTCGTGCCCAGCTGCTGCGGTGGTTCCTGCCATTCACGGTGCTGACAGCGCTCGGCAGCGATGTGCTCACCGCCACGCTGTTCTCCAGCTATTCCCCAGCGGTCAGTTCCGTTCTCAACACGCTCCTCTCGATGGCTGGTGCGGCGGTGGCCACGTATTTCGTATCGCTCGGCATCGGCGGCCGACTCGATCAGGCGGAGCGCGAGCGCGAACGGCTCGAGGAACAGCTGCGCTAGGCGCAGAAGATGGAAACGATCGGACAGCTCGCCGGCGGCATCGCGCACGATTTCAACAACATGCTGTCGATCGTCATGGCCAATACCGAGCTGGTGGCTGCGGCACTGCCGCCGGAATCGGAAGAAGCGGCGGCGGAATTGCGGGACGTGCGCGATGCGGCCAATCGCGGCAAGGCGCTCGTGCGGCAGTTGATGGCGTTCTCGCGTGTCGGCACGCTCGAGCCCGAAGCGATCGATCTCGGAGCGCTGGCACTTCGCGTCGCCAGAATGCTGCAGCGCATGCTGCCGGCGACGGTGAGTGTCGAATGCGTGGTGGATCCCGGCCTGGACCCTGCATGGGCCGACCCGGGAGCGGTGGAGCAGCTGGTGCTCAATCTGTCCACCAATGCGCGCGACGCGATGCCGCACGGTGGACGCCTCATCATCAGCGTACAAGCAGCGACTGCACGTGACGTTGCACAGCAATCGCCGGACGTGCGTGCCGACGGATATCTCTGCCTCACCGTAACGGACACCGGGACCGGCATGGACGCCGCGACGCTGCAGCGCATGTTCGATCCCTTCTTCACGACCAAGCCGCCGGGCAAGGGCACCGGCCTGGGGCTTGCGATGGTGCGCGGCATCATGGAGCAGCACGGCGGATTCGTGCGGATCACCAGCGAGGTGGGCCGCGGGACGAGCGCGCGACTTTGTTTTCCCGTCGCGAGAGGCGCCGTGCCGGACCGTGCAAGCGAGACGGCGCATCCCGGCGAGCGGGCGCTTCGTGGCACGGAAACAGTGCTGGTGGTGGAAGACGAAGAAGCCCTGCGACGGGCCGTGCAGCGCATGCTTGAACGCTACGGCTACACGGTGTTGACGGCCGAGGACGGCGAGATTGCCCTGGAGATGCTGCGCCGCGGGACGCCGCATGCGGACCTGATTCTGACCGACCTCATCATGCCGCACATGGGCGGCATCGAGTTGTACGATCGCGTGATGCGGGAGCTGGGGCCGCGTCGCTTCCTGATCGTGAGCGGGTACAGCCCGGTCGAGGCGCCAAGCTCTGGCGGACCGCCGGTGGGGGTGCCGTTCATCCGGAAGCCGTGGACGCTGGTGGAGGTGCTCGAGGCTGTGCGGAAGACGCTGGATGCGGAGATTACCTGACGAGCGCCGCTGATTAGAATTCGGTATGAAACTCGCAACGGCACTTGTCATTTGCTCGACAGCTTTCTCTGCTCCCGTTCCGGCGACCGACAGCGGCGTTGCTCCGACCGTCCGGACATTCTCCTTCCATCATGACGGCGTCCTCGGGACCTCGGTCGATCTGACCTTTGTCACTGCTTCGCCCAGCACCGCGGCGGCAGCCGAGCGGATCGCACTCGCTGAAATCGAACGCCTGCGGCGCGTGCTGAGCAGTTGGGACAGTCTGTCCGAGGTTTCCCGGCTGTTCGCTCAGGGCACACTCGACCGCCCGTCCCCCGAACTGATCGCGGTTCTCAACCAGTACGCCGACTGGAGCCAGCGCTCCGGCCATGCCTATTCCGCGCGCGTGGGCGAGCTGACGCTGCTCTGGCAGCAGGCCGCTGCACAGGGCCATGCGCCGGATTCCGCGGCCCTGGCCCGCACGGTGGCGGCAATCGCTCGCCCGGCCTGGCGCATCGATACCGCATCCGGCCGGATCACGGCATTGACGAACCGACGGGTGGACCTCAATTCCCTCGGCAAGGGGTTCATCATCGATCGAGTGATCGCCACACTCCGCGACAGCCTGCCGGCGCTGGGTGGAGCGCTGATCAACGTTGGTGGAGACATTCACGTCTTTGGAACGGCGCCGACGGGAGGACCATGGCGGGTGGCAGTGGCCAACCCGCGCAATCATGCCGACAATGCGGTTCCGCTGACCCGCCTTGCACTGCGCGACCTCGCGGTATCGAGTAGCGGCGACTACGAGCGGGGATTCACGATCGCGGGGCACCACTACTCGCACATCTTCGACCCGCGCACGGGCTACCCGGTCGATCACGTGATCGGTGTCACCGTGATCGCGCCGGACAACGCCACGGCCAACGCGCTCGCGACGACGCTATCGGTGCTATCGCCGCCGGCAGGTATTCGTCTCGTCGAGACGGCTCCGGGGGCCGAAGCGCTGCTCGTGACGGATGACGGCACGAGCGTGCGGACGCCCGGCTTTGCCGCCTATGAGATTCCGGGCACGCCACGCCCTGTTTCCGCCGCGGCGGCTTTCACCGCAGCATTGGCGATCGACGTCACGCCCACGGAACGCAATCGCCATCCGCCGTATGTTGCCGTGTGGATCACTGATACCGCCGGGCACGAGCTCCGCACCCTCGCGTTCTGGGGCGACAAGCCCAAATACCAGCCCGAGCTGACTCACTGGTGGGCCATCAACTATGCCAACGTCGAACTGATCGACGCGGTGACGCGTGCCACGCGACCGGCAGGCAAGTACACGCTCGACTGGGATGGCCTGAACCAGAGCGGTGCGGCGGTCGCGCCGGGCCGGTATGTGTTCTGGCTTGAGGTGGCCTTTGAGGACGGTCCGCACAGCGCAAAGAGCGTCACCCTGACATGTGGCGCGGCGCACGCCGACGGCGTCATTCCCAGTGCATCGGCCTTTGCGGGCGCAGCGATCAGCTGCGATCCGGCAAAGCACTGATCGCGCATGGCTCGCACGTATCAGCGGTTCGCCGGTGTGGTCCGCACGATTCACATCTATCTCACGATGTTTGCATTTCTGTTGATGATGTTCTTTGCGGTCACGGGCGTCATCCTCAACCACGAAGACTGGATCGCAGGCCAGACCACCACTCGGGACACGACGGGAGTGTTGCCGCCCGCCGTCACACAGGCTCCCGACAAGCTGATGGTCGTCGAGCACCTCCGATCCGACTTTGGTGCCATCGGTGCGTTGTCGACGTTCGACATTGATCCAACGAGCCTGCATGTCGAGCTCAAGGGACCGGGTCGCCGCACCGATGCGGACATCGATCGTGCCACCGGCAAGGCCAAGGTGACTGTCGAGCGGCACGGCGTGCTGATGCGGCTCGACGATCTGCACCGCGGCAAGGATTCCGGCCACGCCTGGCGCTGGGTGATCGATCTCTCGGCCGCCCTGCTCTTCCTCGGCTCACTCACCGGCATTCTGATGTGGATCGCGCTGCCGCGCCGACGCAAGTGGGGCGTTGCCGCGCTGATCGGCGGCGTCGTGGTGATCGGCGCGATTTACTGGATGGTGCCCTGAGCTGTGCGCTGCATGGAGTGGGCGCTGGTTGGGGTCGTTGGCGCCGGGATCATGCTCGGAGAATTTGCGCACGGACGCGTTGACGCTAGCGCGAGACCGGCGCAATAGCGCAACAACTCAAGCCCCGACCTACTCCACTGTTATCTGCGCAGCCTTCCACGCGGCCGGCTGGCGCGGTTGCTCATAGATCACGTTGAGATCGACATGGACGATTGCGCCGGAGCGGCTGATTCCGAGTCGGTCCATTGCACGCGTCGACCGGCCAGAGATGTAACTGCCGTCTGGTGTGTAGTGTGAGTGGTGCTTGGGGCACTCAAAGCGAGAATCCTGGGCAATCCACCGGAGTGGTGCACGCTGATGTGGACACGCCAGGTCAAACGCCACGACTGTGCCGCGCCACCGTATCAGGATCACTTCGTTCGCGCGGTCGATCTGGACACCATCGGCCGCTGGAATGGAATAGTCGACGACTGACGCTCGCCGCCCGATCGGGGCGATCACCTCGGGCCGCATCTGGGCGAGGAGCCGTCGCGGCACACCAACGCCAAGCAGGGCTGCGGCGGCAAGTACGGCAGCGCGTTCGATGAACCCGCGGCGATGCAGCACGTTGTCGCACCCCGCGCACGGCGATTCGTCTCGATCGGATGTATCAGTCATACCATGTTGGCCAGGGCGGTACCGACAAGGACCGTCATGGTCCAGAGCACCAGCGATGCGACGGCACTGAAGCGGAGGCGGCGCCAGAGTCTTTCCGCGGGTTGTGAGTCAAGGCCGTCGCGGCGCAGACGGCGTTCGGTCGAAGTCAGCAACGCACCGTTGGCGACGAGAAGCGTCACGCACGACAGCTTGACCCAAAAAATGGGTGAAGCAAAGAACGTCTCGAGATCGGCGCCGGCGAGTGCGATGCCGCTGATGAACAGGACGCTCAGCGCAATGAGCACCAGGCGATGCGACGCATGGATGTCGGCCAGCGCGCGTTCAGCGCCGGGCCCGCCTCGATCGCGCACGCGCAGCGTCGCGCGATCGACGACGATCGCAGCACCGCCGCCAAACAGGAGCGCGGCGAGATGAAAAAAGACCGTCACGGTGTCGGTGAGCTTGGAATTCGAATAGAGTTCTTTCCATGGGCCGAACAGCTGAAGCAACCAGTCGGGAGGATGCATATCAGTTCTTCCACAGCCACATCATGAGCGTGGCGGCCGTTGCGACGGAGATGGACGCGATCGCAGCACGCCGATGCTGATCGGCACCGGGGAGCGGTGCGCCGGGGATTCCCGTTTCGGAGCGGGGCAGCTTGGCGCCGCCACCAAGGGATGCGGTGTACGCGAATCCGCCGTCGGCGACCAGCATCGCAACGGCATGAATTGTTCGCCGCGTCCGGCCCTCGGGCAGGTGTCGCGCCTCGTATAGATTGAGCACGCCGGTCACGGTATTGAGGGCGAACAACCCGGTGAGTCCCACGGCAGTCGCAACGTGCGCGTCCGCGAGCCCGCCGGTGCTCCGAATGCCCAGCTGCTCGTTGTGGATGAGTTTCTCACCGAGCACATACTCCGTGGCCATGATCGGCAAGGTCACGTAGCTTGCAAGCAGGTGGATATGCAGTCGAGTGTAGTAGGCGTCGCTCAACGTCGCGACGCGCGGGCGAAGCACGGTGTCCGCGGGCGTGAAGGTTGGACGGTGATTGATCCGGGGCGATGAGGCGGTGTCGGGCGCCACCGAGTCAAGCTGCGCGTGCAGCACTGCCGGCGCGATGGTGCAAAGCGCCGCCAGCTGCATGAGCGCGCATGCTGCCAGTCCGCTACGGTAGCGGTTCTTCACCAGAATCGGACCCTCGTTGTTTCGCAGCGTTCCACGGCCGTGAACGTATCGGGTAGACCTGTCCGGGTGATGACGATGCGGACGAGTTGCGGGTCGCATTGTGGTGGCCCCAGCCCGGCCCGGTACGGGAAGACCACTACGCGACGTGCAAGACCTCTTGCGGCCCTCGTCATTCGGACACCCCGCGGTACGGAGATATCCATGGCACTTGAAGCTGGCACCCCGGCACCGGCGTTCACGCTCCCAGCGACGCCGGACCAGAACGTCTCCCTCAGCGACTTCCGCGGCCATCCGCTGATCATCGCGTTCTATCCCGCCGACTGGAGCCCGGTCTGCGGCGACCAGATGGCGCTCTACAACGAGATTCTCCCGGAGTTCCATCGCTACCACGCTTCGCTGGTCGGTATTTCGGTCGACGGCGCCTGGTGCCACGGCGCGTTCGCCGCCGACCGGAAGCTCCATTTCCCCTTGCTCGCCGACTTTGAACCCAAGGGCGCGGTGGCGCGGGCCTACGGCGTCTATCGGGAAGAGGATGGCACCACGGAGCGGGCGCTGTTCGTGGTCGACGGCAACGGCATTATCCGCTGGAGTTATGTCTCACCAGTCGGCGTGAATCCGGGAGCCGATGGTATTCTTGAGGCCCTCGAGGCAATGACCTTGGCGAGCACGTCACCGACTCCCGCGAAGGGATAGCCCATGCAGTCTCTGCACCGCCCCAAGCTTCAGCCTGCGGTCAATGATGGTGACCACCGTCAGGGGCCCGACGACGCGCCGGTGACGCTGGTCGAGTATGGCGACTATCAGTGTCCGTATTGCGGCCAGGCGCATCCAATTGTGCGCGCCCTGCAGCAACGACTGGGCAAACGCCTGCGCCTGGTGTTTCGCAACTTCCCGCTGAGCGAAATCCATCCGCATGCGCTGCACGCGGCGGAAGCAGCCGAGAGCGTCAACGCACATGCCGGGGCGGCTGCGTTCTGGGAAATGCATCACACGCTCTTTACCCATCAGCAGGCGCTGGATGACTCGCAATTGGGCCACTATGCCAAGGCCGCCGGTGGCGACGCCACGCTGACGGTCGCGGATGTTGCGGCAGGGGCGTTCGAGGATAAAGTGCGCGCGGACTTCATGAGCGGCGTCCATAGCGGTGTGAACGGCACGCCCACCTTCTTCATCAACGGTGCGCGGTTCGAGGGGAACTGGACCGACATCGAGGAGTTCGCGGCGGCGCTGGAGGCGGCAGGAGCGTGACGCGAGCGGTCACAAGTGCGGCTGCGCCAGGTCGCTCGCGACTGCGTTGCCAGCACAGCAACCGCGGCCGACGATTCTGAACGCGCGCGGAGACGTTGTCGGTAGCGTGATCGTGCCCAAAGCGCTCACAATCATGTCGGTGGATGGCGCCACGGCGTCGGCGGCGGATGCAGTCGCGCAAGCGCCGGCGATGTTCCTCCTGTTTATCATCTCTTGACAAACATATAGAACGTAGTAGTCTCGAGGAGACTCCTACCGCGAGCACCAGTGTCGTCTTCCTCCAGTAGCAGCGCCGCCGACAACACCGATGTCATCCCCGGCACGCTCGACCTTCTCATTCTCAAGACCTTGAGCCTCGAGCCGCTGCATGGCTTTGGCATCGGTCGCCGCGTCGAGCAGATCTCGCGGGACGTGTTCAAGGTGAACGCGGGATCGCTGCTGGTGGCACTCAAGCGCCTGGAACGCGCCGGCTGGCTGGACGCGCAATGGCGCGAATCGCCCAACGCCAGACGCGCCAAGTACTACACGCTGACCCGCTCGGGCCGCCGGCAGCTGGATGTCGAGACCGCTGAGTGGAAGCGGCGCGCTGGCGCGGTGACCCGCCTGCTCAACGCGGAGGGATAGGCGATGTCCATCCGCCGACAGGTGCAACGCGGACTGCAGGCGCTCTTCAAGCGGCGTGATTCCGATCGCGACGTCCACGACGAAGTGGAGCACTACCTCCAGCAAGCCGTCGCTGATCACGTTGCCCGCGGTCTGAATCCCGGGCAGGCCATGCGCGCCGCACGACTCGACATCGGACCTCCCGCTGGCGTGCGAGAGGAAGTGCGGAACGCCGGGTGGGAGCACGGCCTGGAAACGATGTGGGGCGACCTCCGCTACGCCATCCGCACCATCCGCCGCAACCGGGGGTTTGCCATGGTCATGATCGTCACCCTGGCCCTCGGCACCGGTGCAAATACCGCGATCTTCAGCGTGGCGGAGAGCGTCCTGCTCAAGCCGCTACCCTATCCACACGACGACGACCTCGTGCAACTCTGGAGCACGGGCGGCAAGATCGGACTCAGCGTGGCGGGTCGCGGTCCGCTGTCGTACGAGCAGGTGCAGCAGGTCACGGCACTGCACCAGGACGTGAGTGCGGTTGCCGCGTTCACACAGAAACGCTACAACCTCACCACGACAGGGGAACCGCGCGAAGTGCAGGCCGTGATTGCCTCGCCTTCCCTGTTTCAATTGCTCGGCGTCCATCCATCGCTCGGCCGTGACTTTACCGCGTCAGATCTGCACGAGCCCGTGGTTGTCCTCAGCCATGCGCTGTGGATTGACCTGTTTGGCAGCGACGTGAATGCCGTGGGGCGTGTGATCGCGCTTGATGGCACGGGCTACACCGTGATTGGTGTGATGCCTCCCGCGTTCGCCTTTCCCGACGACGGCACCCAGATGTGGCTTCCACTGGGCCAGGCATTTGTCACCGATCCGGAGCTGGAGACCAACCCGGACTTTCAAGCGTTCAACACGGTCGCGCGTGTGCGCGACGGCGTGGGAATGCCGCGACTCGGCGCAGATCTGGCGACCGCGGCGGCGAGCGAGCACAGCTCTCCCGGCCTGAAACCACCGGGCTTTGCGAGCATGCGTCTCCGCGACGAAGCGACGGGAGACACCCGCACCGCTCTGCTCGTATTGCTCGCGATTGTGGGATTTGTCCTCGTGATTGGATGCGTGAACGCCGCGAATCTGCTGCTCGCGCGCGCGAGCGCTCGTCAGCGCGAGTTTGCCATGCGTCGCGCACTTGGCGCGAGCCGTGGACGGCTCGTGAGACAACTGCTCACCGAAAGCGTCGTGCTGGCGCTGTCCGGCGGCATGTTGGGCGTGGTCTTTGCCGAGGTCGGTGTCGCGGCGATTCTCAAGGCGTGGCCAGGAGTGCTTCCGCGCACGCACCAGATCGGGGTCGATGCGACGACGCTCCTGTATGCGTTCCTCGTCGCGCTGCTCGCGGGAATCGCCTTTGGTCTGGCGCCAGCGTGGCGCTCCAGCGCTGTATCGCTGGACGTCGCGCTACGTGAGGGAAATACCACGGCGATGGCCGGGCCGGGCCGCCACCGCCTGCAGCGCGGCCTCGTCGCCGCGGAAATCGCGGTTGCGTTGATCGTGCTGACCGGCGCGGGCCTGCTCGTGCAGAGCTTTGTGCGACTCCGAAGCGTCAATCCAGGCTACGATGTGCAGAATGTGCTTGCGGCAAGGATTCGACTGACGCCCGCACGTTACCCGACGACTGTGGCCAAGCTGGACTTCTATCAGAACGTCCTCCGGCAGCTCCGGCTCGAGCCGGGCGTTCAGATGGCGTCGGTCTCGCTCACGCTCCCCATGAGCGGCGAGGTCGCTGGTTTCCGATGGGGAACCGAGACGCCCGGCGACTACGTGGACATTGACGAGGGGATCGTGGCGCCCGATTTTTTTCGCGTGCTGCAAATACCGCTCACGGCCGGGCGGGCATTCACCGATGCCGATCGAGAGAACGCGCAGCCGGTGGCGATCGTCAATGACGCCTTGGCAAAGCACCTCTGGCCCAACCAGAGCCCGCTCGGACGGATGATGCAGCTCCGAGGTGGTGCCACGCTTATCGTGGGTGTCATCGGCAACATCCACTACGCATCACTGACCGACCCGGTAAAGGCGGAGATCTATCTGCCGCTGAGACAGGCGCAGGCGGAGGTCGAACGCAGGCCAGAGATGACCGCATGGGTCGTCGCTCGGGCGGACCGCAATCCAGTGAGACTTGCGCCAGTGGTGCGGAGAGCGGTCGCCACGGTAGACCCGGCGCAACCGGTGGCTGCATTCTCCACGCTGAGCGGCATGGTCAGTCAGTCCACCGCCGCGCGCAGCTTCAACATGACGCTGGTGAGCATCTTTGCGTTGCTTGCCCTGGGCCTTGCCGTCGTAGGGATCTACGGCGTGACGGCGTACACGGTACAGCAACGGACGCAGGAAATTGGCGTGCGCATCGCACTCGGCGCGGACCGGGGCCATGTGCTTGGCCTGGTGCTCGCGGACACCGCGACCGTGACTGCGCTAGGGCTGGGGCTGGGCCTCGCCGGTGCGCTGGGATTCACACGCGCAATGGGAAGCCTTCTCTACCACGTGTCCGTCACCGATGGCACCACGTTCGCGACGACGACGGCGCTGCTGGCAGGAGCGGCGCTGGTCGCCGCGCTGCTTCCAGCCTTGCGCGCGGCGCGTATCGACCCCGCACAAGCATTGCGCTCGGATTGATCGGCCGCAGTCCGTCGTTGACACCGGGAATGCCGCTCGCGAGCGGCGGAGCATCAAACTCGAGGTCGACCATGGCGGTCTCGGTCATCAGTTGATCGTCCGCCGCACGATGCTGGCCGGCAGGAACACCGGCGCCGGCGGTCGCGCCGGCACGCCTGGTTCGGCCGCGATCAACTTGAGCAGTTCGCTCACCTCCACCGGCTTGACCGTGTGGCCGTCGAAGCCCGCCTCGGCCGAGCGGCGGCGGTCGCGCTCATGGCCGTAGCCTGTCATGGCGATGATCTTGGCGTCCATCCCGTGCTGGCGCACACGACGGCACACTTCGTAGCCGTCCATGCCAGGCAGCCCGATGTCGAGCAGGATCACCGCGGGATGTTCGCGCGATGCAAGCGCGACCGCACTCGGGCCGTCGTAGGCGGTCAGCACATCGTGGCCGCTCGCCCGCAACAGAAGCGCGAGCGAATCCGCCGCGTCGCGGTTGTCGTCCACCACCAGAATCCTGAGGCCGGGCGGTGGCGCGATACGCTGCTCGTGCGTGTGCACGGTCGCGGGGTGCACTGCAGTGAGAAGTGCGGGGAGACAGATCGCAAACTCCGACCCGCGTCCGGGACCGTCGCTCTTGGCCCAGACCCGTCCATGATGCAGCTCGACCAGATTCCGCACCAGCGAGAGCCCCACGCCGAGTCCGCCCTGCGTGCGGTCGGCCGGGCGCTCGCCCTGCGAAAACATCTCGAACAGATGCGGCAGCATGGTCGGCGCGATCCCGATGCCGCGGTCCGTCACCTTGATCCACGCGAGATCACGCTCCGCTTCGACCTTGAGCGAGATGAATCCCCGTTCATTCTGGTACTTGGCGGCGTTGTTGAGGAGGTTGGCGATGACCTGCGTGAGACGCGCTTCGTCGCCGCGCACATGGACGGGACGCTCCGGCAGGGAGACGACGAGTTCGTGGCGCTGCGCATCGATCAGCGGCCGGCTCGTTTCCACCGCGGCCGCGATCACCGTCGCAAGGTCGAGCGGTTCGAGCCGCAGCTTGATCATGCCCTGCGTGATCCGCGACACATCGAGGAGATCGTCCACCAATCGCGCGAGTTGCCTGGTCTGCCGCTCGATCACGTCCGCCGACCAGCGGAGATCGGCATCGAGCGGCTTGAGCCGCATGAGATCCACGGCGTTTCGCACCGGCGCCAGCGGATTGCGAAGCTCGTGCGCGAGCAGCGCCAGAAATTCGTCCTTTCGCCGTCCGGTCTCGCGCAGCTGATCGGCAAGCTCGACCTGCTTGGCCATCGACGCCTCGAGTTCCGCGGTCCGCTCGGCCACGCGCCGTTCGAGTTCTCGCGTGAGCTTTTCCGAATCGCGCGTCTTGCGATACAGCTCGGTGAAGACGCGTACCTTGGCTCGCAGCAGCTCCGGAATGATCGGCACCGAGACGTAATCCACCGCGCCGGATTCGTAGCCTCGCAAGCGATCGAGGTCGGTGAGGTGCACGGCGGACACAAAGATGATCGCCGTCTTCTGGTAGCGCGGATGCTGCCGGACAATCTCCGCCAGTTCAAAGCCGCCCAGCTCCGGCATGCTGACGTCCATCAGCAGCACGGTAATCTCGGTCTTGAGGAGGACATGAAGCGCCTCCTTCCCCGAGCTGGTCTTGATGAGATTTTCGCCAAGCTCGCTCAGGATCGCTTCATAGCTCAGCAGCTTGCCGGGCTGATCGTCGACCAGGAGAATATTGACTCGATCATCGCTCACGGTGCGCCCTCCGCGCAAGACGGTCTGCTACCGATGCAACCAGAGCCGGAGTGCCGAGAGCAGCTGCTCGGTGTTGACCGGTTTGGCGAGATAATCCGAGGCCCCCGCTTCCAGACACTTTTCGCGATCGCCCTTCATCGCCTTGGCGGTGAGCGCCACGATCGGCAGGCGCCGAAAGTCGGGACGCTGGCGAATCGCGTGCATCGTCTGGTATCCGTCCATCTCGGGCATCATGATATCCATCAGCGCAATGGCGACGCCCGGCGTGTTCTCGAGCGTCGCGATCGCTTCGTAGCCGGTGCCGGCGGTGAGCACTTCCATGCCGCGCCGCTCGAGCACGCTGCTCAGCGCAAAGATGTTGCGAACGTCGTCGTCGACCACCAGGACTTTCTTGCCCACGAGATCGTCATCGCCGCGATGCAGGCGGTCCAGCATCTGCTGCTTCTCCGGCGGCAATTCCGCGACGACGCGGTGGAGGAAGAGCGCGGTCTCGTCGAGCAGCCGCTCCGGCGACTCGACGCCCTTGACGACCACGCTGCGGGCGAGTGTGCGGAGCCGCGCATCTTCGTCGGGTGACAGTTCCTTGCCGGTAAAGACCACCACCGGTACGTCGCGGAGATGTTCGTCGTCCCGGATAGCCTCCAGCACATCGAAGCCCGACATGTCCGGCAGCCGGAGATCGAGCACGACGCAGTCATAGTCCTGCGCGCGCAACGTCGCGAGTGCGCTCGCCCCCGAGCCGGCCGTCTCGATCTCCACATCGGTATGCCCCAGCAGCTCACTGATGCTGAGCTGCTCGGCGACATTGTCCTCGACGATCAGGAGCCGGCGGCACCGCGGGGTAGCAAAGTCCTTGATCCGCGCAAACGCCGCTTCCAGTTCGTCGGTCGACGTGGGCTTGGGAAGGAACGAGAACGCACCACGCGCGAGACCGTGCTGCCGATCCTCGTCGAGCGTGACGATCTGCACCGGAATGTGGCGAAGCGCCGGATCCTGCTTGAGCTGATTCAGCACCGTCCAGCCGAGCATGTCGGGCAGGAACACATCGAGCGACACGGCGGTCGGCCGGAACTCGCGCGCAAGAGAGAGCGCGTCGGCCCCGCGTGTCGCCACGAGCACCTTGAATCCCTGGCTGTGCGCCTGATCGAGGAGGATTCTCGCGTAGTGCGGGTCGTCCTCCACGATCAGGAGTGAAGCGTCTCCCGGATGGAGCTCGTGGCGATCGTCCGGAATCGTCTCGATCGCGTGTTCCGCCGAGCGGACTGGTGCAAAGGCGACCGCGTTCCGCACCGCGCCGGCACTGGCGTCGCTCACACCGTTGCCGGGCAGCGACGGACCAACGTAGGTCACCGGCAGGTACAGTGTGAACGTGCTGCCCACGCCTGGCGTACTGCGCAGCTGAATCTCACCACCGAGGAGTGCGGCAAGCTCTCGACTGATCGCCAGCCCGAGCCCGGTACCGCCGTACTTGCGACTGGTGCCGGCGTCGGCCTGCTGGAAGGCCTCGAAGATGATCCGCTGCTTTTCCTGCGGAATGCCGATGCCGGTATCGGTCACCTCGAACGCGACCACCATGCCGGCGCGCTTGAGCACCGGATGCTCCGCGGTCCAGCCCGTCGGCGCTTCGGCAATGCTGAGCCGGACGCCACCCTGGTCGGTGAACTTGAACGCGTTGGACAGCAGGTTCTTGAGCACCTGCTGCAAGCGCTTCGAATCGGTCACGATGGACTTGCCCAGCGCGGGATCGACCTGCACGTCGAGGGTGAGGTGCTTGTTCTCGGCCTCATGCCGGAAGGGCCGCGCGACCGCGTCGAGCAGGCCGTCGATGATGACTTCCTCGGCCACCACCGTCACCGTGCCGGATTCAATCTTGGACAGATCGAGAATGTCGGTAATGAGATTGAGGAGGTCCGTGCCGGCGCCGTGAATGGTGCGGGCAAATTCCACCTGCTTGGGCGACAGGTTGCGCTCGGAGTTTTCGCCGAGCTGCTGGCCCAGAATCAGGATGCTGTTGAGCGGTGTCCGCAGTTCGTGCGACATGTTGGCCAGGAACTCGGACTTGTACTTGGACGTGAGCGCGAGCTCGGTCGCCTTCTCTTCCAGTGCGCGCCGCGCCTGTTCGATTTCCTGGTTCTTCCGTTCGACTTCCGCGTTCTGCTCGGCCAGCTGTTGCGCCTTGAGCGCGAGCTGTTCGTTGGTCTGCTGCAGCTCACGCTTCTGCGTCTGAAGCTCCGCCGCCAGTTGCTGCGATTGCTGCAGGAGCCCTTCCGTTTGCATCGTCGCCTCGATGCTGTTGAGCACGATCCCGATGCTCGCGGTCAGCTGCTCGAGGAACGCCAGATGCGAAGCGGTAAAGACGCCGAGCGTGGCGAGCTCGATGACGGCCTTGACCTCATCCTCGAAGAGCACGGGCAGCACGATCACATTGCGCGGCGGTGCCTGAAAGAGACCGGACGATACCGGCGTGGTGTCGGCGGGCAGTTCGCCGAGCACCATGCGCCGCTTTTCCACGGCGCACTGGCCGAGGAGCCCTTCGCCGATCCGGACGAATTCCCGATGTCCGTTGACCGCATCGTCCGCGAACGCCGCCACGAGTCTGAGGTCTTCGGATCCGCTTCCCTCCCGGCGATAGATGACCCCCTGATGC
The DNA here is from genome assembly GCA_036267775.1 of Gemmatimonadales bacterium. Taxonomy (GTDB): domain Bacteria; phylum Gemmatimonadota; class Gemmatimonadetes; order Gemmatimonadales; family GWC2-71-9; genus Palsa-1233. The sequence continues at coordinate 35,517 of DATAVM010000044.1, read as the reverse complement.
GCGTTGACCAGCGGCGTCAGCTCCGACAACAGCATCCGGCCGACGGTCGCAAGATCGCGCTGGCCCTGAAGCATGCCGGTAAAGCGCGCAAGATTGGTCTTGAGCCAGTCCTGTTCGGTATTGCGATCGGTCGTGAGGCGGAGGTTGTCGATCATCGTGTTGATGTTGTCCTTGAGCTCGGCCACCTCACCGCGCGCCTCGACCTGGATCGACCGCGTCAGATCGCCCTGCGTCACCGCTGTCGCGACTTCCGCGATCGCGCGGACCTGGGTGGTCAGGTTGGCGGCGAGCAGATTCACGTTGCCGGTGAGATCCTTCCACGTACCGGCCGCGCCCGGCACGTTCGCCTGGCCGCCGAGACGGCCTTCGACGCCGACTTCGCGCGCCACCGTGGTTACCTGATCGGCAAAGGTCGCCAGCGTGCCGGTCATGTTGTTGATGGTCTCGGCGAGTGCTGCGACCTCGCCCTTCGCGTTCACGGTCAGCTTTGGCTTGAGGTCGCCGTTGGCTACCGCGGTCACGACTTTCACAATGCCGCGAACCTGTTCCGTCAGGTTGGCGGCCATGACGTTCACGTTGTCGGTCAGATCCTTCCATGTGCCCGCAACGCCCGGCACCTTGGCCTGGCCGCCGAGTTTGCCTTCGGTGCCGACTTCGCGGGCAACACGCGTCACTTCAGCGGCAAAGGCGTTGAGCTGGTCGACCATCGTGTTGATGGTGACCTTGAGCTCGAGCACTTCGCCCTTGACGTCCACAGTGATCTTGCGCGACAGATCGCCGCGCGCCACAGCGGTCGTGACTTCGGCGATGTTGCGGACCTGAGTGGTCAGGTTCGCGGCGAGCAGATTGACGTTGTCGGTGAGATCCTTCCAGGTACCGGCCACACCCGGCACAGCAGCCTGACCGCCGAGGCGTCCTTCCGTGCCGACCTCGCGGGCCACGCGTGTCACCTCGGCCGCGAATGAACGCAGCTGGTCGACCATCGTGTTGATCGCCTCCTTGAGCTGCAGAATCTCGCCGCGCACGTCGACGGTGATCTTGCGCGAGAGGTCGCCGCTGGCGACCGCGATGGTGACTTCCGAGATGTTGCGCACCTGCGCCGTCAGGTTGCTCGCCATGGAGTTGACGCTGTCGGTCAAGTCCTTCCATGTGCCTGCCACCCCGGGCACCTCGGCCTGACCGCCGAGCTTGCCTTCCGTGCCGACCTCGCGCGCCACGCGCGTCACCTCGCCGGCAAAGCCGTTCAGCTGATCGACCATGGTGTTGATGGTGTTCTTGAGCGCCAGGATTTCGCCGCTCACATTCACCGTGATCTTGCGCGACAGATCGCCGCGCGCCACCGCCGTCGTCACCTCGGCAATGTTGCGCACCTGGGCCGTGAGGTTACCAGCCATCGAGTTGACGTTGTCGGTGAGGCCCTTCCATGTGCCGGCGACACCTGGCACCTGCGCCTGACCGCCGAGCTTGCCTTCGGTGCCGACTTCGCGCGCGACGCGCGTGACCTCGCTGGCGAAGGCATTGAGCTGATCGACCATCGTATTGAGCGTGTTCTTGAGCTCGAGAATTTCGCCGCTGACATCGACGGTGATCTTCTTGGACAAGTCGCCGTTGGCGACCGCCGTCGTCACTTCGGCAATGTTGCGCACCTGCGTCGTCAGGTTGGCGGCGAGCAGGTTCACATTGTCGGTCAGATCCTTCCAGGTGCCTGCCACGCCGGGGACTGTGGCCTGGCCGCCGAGGCGCCCATCGGTTCCCACTTCGCGCGCCACGCGTGTCACTTCCGACGCGAAGGCGTTGAGCTGGTCGACCATCGTGTTGAGGGTGTCCTTGAGCTCCAGGATTTCCCCCTTCACATCCACCGTGATCTTGCGCGACAAATCGCCGCGCGCCACGGCCGTGGCGACCTCGGCGATATTGCGCACCTGGCCGGTGAGATTGCTCGCCATCGAGTTGACGCCGTCGGTCAAGTCTTTCCATGTGCCGGCCACGCCGGGAACGGTCGCCTGGCCGCCGAGCTTTCCTTCGGTACCCACTTCGCGCGCCACGCGGGTCACCTCCGCCGCGAAGGCGTTGAGCTGGTCGACCATCGTGTTGATGGTCACCTTGAGCTCGAGCACTTCGCCTTTCACGTCCACGGTGATCTTGCGCGACAAGTCGCCGCGCGCCACGGCGGTCGTTACTTCGGCGATGTTGCGGACCTGCGTCGTCAGATTCGCGGCGAGGAGGTTGACGTTGTCGGTGAGATCCTTCCAGGTGCCGGCCACGCCCGGCACGGCGGCCTGACCGCCGAGCCGTCCTTCGGTGCCGACCTCGCGGGCCACGCGGGTCACTTCGGAGGCAAAGCCATTCAGCTGATCGACCATCGTGTTGAGCGTTTCCTTCAGCTGCAGAATTTCACCGCTCACGTTCACCGTGATCTTCTTGGAGAGGTCGCCGCGGGCGATGGCGGTGGCGACTTCGGCAATGTTGCGGACCTGCGCGGTCAGATTGCTCGCCATGAAGTTGACATTGTCGGTCAGGTCCTTCCACGTACCGCCGACGCCCGGCACCTGTGCCTGTCCGCCGAGTTTGCCTTCCGTGCCGACTTCGCGCGCCACGCGCGTGACCTCGCCGGCAAAGGCGTTCAGCTGATCGACCATCGTGTTGATGGTGTCCTTGAGTGCCAGGATCTCGCCGCTCACGTTGACCGTGATCTTGCGCGACAAGTCGCCGCGCGCCACGGCGGTCGTTACTTCGGCGATGTTGCGGACTTGCGCGGTCAGATTACCCGCCATGGCGTTGACGCTGTCGGTCAGATCCTTCCATGTGCCCGCGACACCCGGCACGACCGCCTGGCCGCCGAGCTTTCCTTCGGTGCCGACTTCGCGCGCCACGCGGGTGACTTCCGAGGCGAACGAGCGAAGCTGATCGACCATCGTGTTGATCGCCTCCTTGAGCTGGAGGATCTCGCCGCGCACGTCGACGGTGATCTTGCGCGAGAGGTCGCCGCTGGCCACCGCGATCGTCACCTCGGAAATGTTGCGGACCTGTGCCGTGAGGTTGCTCGCCATCGAGTTGACGCTCTCGGTGAGGTCTTTCCAGACCCCGCTCACCCCGGGCACCTGCGCCTGGCCGCCGAGCTTGCCATCGGAGCCGACCTCGCGCGCGACGCGCGTCACTTCCGAGGTGAAGACGCCGAGCTGCTGGATCATCGTATTGACGATGTTGGCCGAGCGGAGGAACTCACCCTGCAGTGGCCGGCCATCGACGTCGAGACGCATCGTTTCGGTGAGGTGTCCCTGCGCGACCGCCGCGATGGCGCCGGTCACTTCCGTCGTGGGGCGCAGCAGGTCGTCGATCAGCGTGTTGACCGAGGCCTCCATCTCTCCCCAGGCGCCTTTGGACTGGTCGAACTTGGCGCGCTCGCGAGTCCGCCCTTCCTTGCCGACCACTTGTCCCACGCGTTGCAGCTCGGTGGCGATTTTCTGGTTGGCCGCGACGATGTCGTTGAACGTGTCGGCGATCTTGCCGTCGAGTCCGGACCAGTCGCCCGGGAGCTGCACGGAAAAGTCGCCACCCCGCATCCGCTGCAGCGCGTGGAGCAGTTCACGGCGGTCCAGCGACGTGACCGCCGTTTCCGCCACCTCCACCCCGCCATTCTCTCGACCCGTTCTCGGCATGGTATCCGCCTCAAGCGCAAGTAATTGCGATGGCCCCGATGGGCCTTTGACGACGCAAATGGCCGGGGAGAAAAGCAAAAAGGCGCCGCCCTCCGCTGATGCGGGGGATGACGCCTTCGCCTGGCGGAGCCCGGGCTCCGTCCGACAAGACTGATGATCCGGCTTTCTCGCTGGATCTACGACACAATGACGTTACGGCGGCGCCCAGCGGCGCGCAAGACCCGTGGCCGACGCGTGACAGAGCGGGTGGGTTCCTGACCGTCAAGGAAGCAGTCACCGACTCGCCATCCGGAATGTTCTCGCAGAACCCCAAGTGACGATGCGAAACGGCTTGCAGAACGGGCGTTTCGCGCCGCCATCGCGTTGTCGCGCCACACGGCCCGTGACTTGCACTTCCGGGCGGTCGACATGAACGGCCGTCCGGAGCCGATCCTCATGTTCTCTCGCTGACAAAAAACGGCACGAGGCAGTTTGACGACGCCACAATCGCCGATGGGGGCCTTGGTGTGTCCGCTAGCCGACGTGTGCCCTGTCGACCCGAAAGGAGTGCCAGGAATTTGCCGCAGACTCGTCCACAAGAGATCATGTTGCTTGCGCTTCTCTGCGTCATCGCCGCGCCGGGGTGCTCCGATACCGTACTCCCGCCAGTAGCCACCCGGGACGCCGCGGTCGACTCGGTGACCACCACCGCGGGATCGAGCGATACGACGCACGCGGACACCACGACACACGCCGACACCACGACACATGCTGCGCCTCGCGACACCACCGTCCACACGAGCGGCGATAGCGCGACAACGACGACGCCTGCTGACACATCGAGCCGGACCACGCCGGCCAGCGCTCCCGACACGGCCCACAAGAACACGATCAACATCCCCGACACCACGCACGCCGTCACGCTACCACCGGCACCGCCGCCGCATCTCGTGACTCTGCGCCTGACGCCCACCGGGGTGACAATCGTTCCCGGCGGGAGTCAGCTTTTTCAGGCCACCGGAACGATGAGCGACGGTTCGCCCGCCGCAGCCCTGACGATCGCATGGAATGCGAGCAGCGGCACCATTTCGCCCGACGGATTGTTCCTCGCATCGTCGGCGCAGGGGAGCGTCACCGTCACGGCGACGAGCGGTGCGATCGCCGCTGCCGTCATGCTGACGGTCGCGCTACCACAGCCCACGCCGACACTGATGGCCACGCGCAGCGCCGACGACTTTGTCAATTCGATCGGCGTCAACATTCATCTCGGATATTGGGACACGCCCTACGGTCCTCTTTTCGAAGGCACCCTCCGTCCGATGCTCGGCGCACTCGGCGTGCGCCACGTCCGCGACATGGGCACGGTGGTGGCGGACAACGGCTGGATGCAGGACGTCTACGGGAAGATGCAGGAACTGGCGGGCATGGGCATTCGCATGGATCTCATCATGCTGCCGCCCACCGGCTCGACCGACTACACGGCGTTGAGCCAGTGGTCGCGCCTGATGAGCTACGCCGCGCCGTCGCTCGAAAGCATGGAAGGGCTCAACGAGCACGATCTGAGCGGCCGCGCAAACTGGGTGAACGAAACGCGGACCTTCCAGGCCGCGCTCTACGCCGCGGCCAAAGCCGATTCGCGGACCGCGGGCTTGCCTGTGCTCGGGCCCAGCATCGGACATCCGGAGAATGCCGCGCAGGTCGGGGCACTCGGTGGGGTGATGGACGAAGGAAACCTTCACCCGTATCCTGGCGGCGCGGTGCCACTCGCCAATCTCGCGACGCACGAGCAGTTGGTGGGACCGATGATCGGCAACCACGCAGCGATGGCCACGGAAACGGGATATCAGACCGCGCTCGCCGCGACCACGGGGCAGCCACCAGTCTCGGAAGCTGCGATGGCGCGCTATGTGCCGCGGCTGTTCCTCGACAATTTTGCGGTGGGGATTGCTCGCAGCTATCTCTACGAGCTGATCGACGAAGGGTCCAATCCCGCGGAGCAGGAACAGAACTTTGGTCTGCTCCGCTACGACGGCAGCGCCAAGCCGGCCTACACGGCGCTCCGCAATCTGATCGGCATTCTCAGCGACCCGGGCTCGGGCTTTGTGCCGGCGCCGCTTTCGCTCGTGCTGTCGGGCGACACCGCGGGGATCACGCGCGCGGCGTTCACCAAACGCGATGGCCGGCAGTATCTCGTGCTGTGGCAGGATGTGTCGTCGTTCAACAACAGCACGAGAACCGCGACCAGCGTGGCGCCCAAGCACGTGTCCGTGCTGATTCCCGGGACACCGCACATCAACATCTACGATCCGCTGACCTCCGCGGCGGCGATTGGCACCGCTGGCACCGGCGCGTTCCAGGTGCTGGTGACGGACACGCCGGTGGTGATCGAAATCAGGCACTGAGCGGACGGACGCGGCTCAGCACCGCGTCAATCGCGCCGGTCATCCGTTCGCGAAAGCGCGCTTCGGAGAAGCCGCCCGCATGCGACCGCAGCCGATCAGTATTCCACGCGATCGCGTCGCTCGCGGTGACCGCCGCCGCGAGGGCCGCGGTGGTCTGCTCCGGAAAGAGCATGCCCGTCACACCGTGCTGCACGGTGTCGAGCGCACCGCCGGCGCCAAAGGCGATGGCGGGGCGCCCCGCGGCGTTCGCTTCCAGCGGCGTCAGGCCAAAGTCCTCTTCTCCGGGAATGATCAACGCGCGACAGCGGGCGTAATGGCGCGCGACCTCTGCGTCGCTGACGCGCCCGAGAAAGCGGATGTGAGGCGCGGCAATCCGTTCCAGCGATGCGCGCGCCGGTCCGTCGCCGATCACCACCAGCGGGCGGCCCAGCCGGTTGAACGCTTCGACGGCCAGATCGACCCGCTTGTAGCCGACCAGCCGTGCGACGACGAGGTGAAAGTCGTCTGTCGTCGGCGCCGGGCAGAATCGGTCCACTTCAACCGGCGGATGAACCACGGCGGCATTCGCGCCGTAACAGCGGGCGATCTTGCGGGCGCCCGCGGTTGAGTTGGCGAGATAGCCGGTGGGCCGGCGCGCGGTGCGCACATCCCAGCGGCGCACATGTTCCACCAGCGGCCGCAGGAGCAGCCGGGTCGGAGCGCGCCACTCTTCGCGTGCGGCGTAGCGCGCGAATTCCCAGCCAAAGCGCATCGGCGTGTGGCAGTAGCAGACGTGGCACGCGTCGGGGCGCGTGCGGACACCCTTCCCGAACGCGCTGCTATTGCTCACCACCAGATCGAACGCGCTGAGATCCCACTGCTCCACCGCCGATGGATAGAACATGAAATACTTGCGGTGGTGCCGGCGCAACGCCGGCAGGCGTTGCATCCACGATGTCCGGATCTCTGCAGTCGGGAGCAGCGACGCAACCAGCTCCGGGTCCGCGATCGTGGTGTAGACCGGCGCGTCTGGAAACAGCCGGTGCAATGCCGCCAGGACTCGCTCCGCGCCGCCGTACTGGTAGAGATAGTCGTGGACGAGTGCCACCTTCATGCGGCGAGCACTCCGTCGATATGCGCGCGCATGCCGTGGAGCATCGCGGCCTGGCTGAAGCGGCGCACCGCGGCATCGCGGCCCGCTTCCGCGAGGCGCCGCCGAATATCGGGACCGGCGGCCAGCCCGCCGATTGCCTCCGCGAGTTCGGCCGCGTCGCCAGGCGTCACGAGAATACCGGTCTCGCCGGGTTCGACGATCTCGTCGACGCCGCCGCCGCGTGTCGCAATCACGGGACGGCGCGCAAGCATGCCTTCGACGATGACGCGGCCGAACGGTTCCGGCGCGATGGAGGTGTGCGCCACGATATCGACGGCGCGCATGAGCAGCGGAATGTCGCGCCGGAAGCCGGCGAAGTGCACTCGACCCGCGACTCCGCTTCGCCGCGCCTGCTCGCGCAGCGACGCGGCATACCGGTCCTCGCCAAAGAGCGCATCGCCCACAATCAGCAGATGCACGCCGGGAAGGAGCCGGAGCGCTTCGAGCGCCACGTGCTGCCCCTTCCACTCGGCCAGCCGGCCGAACACGCCAACCACGGTCGCTCCTTCGAGACCAAATTCGTGCCGAGCGGCGGCGATGTCCACGTCGCCGATCAGGTCGAACGGCACGTCGTCGATGCCGTTGTAGAGCACATGAATCTTGGCCGCCACCGCGCCGTGTCGGGCCAGGGCAATGGCCGACGCTTTCGAGTTGGCGATCACGCGACGGGCGACATGGTTGGCGAGAAAGACGCCGATGTTGATGTTGAACGCACTGAAGTGCTCGGGGATCATGAGATCGTTGAGGTCCCAGACCACCGGGCGCCGCGCCAGCACGCCGGCGAGCGCGCCGACGACGAATCCCTTCTGGGAATGCGCGTAGACGCACTCATGGCGCCGGACGATGGGGACGATGCGCGCGGCAAGGCGCAAGGCATCGTAGATCGAGCCGATACGCGGCAGCCGATCCTCGCGGCGCGTGCGGTGCAACCGCTGGCCGGGAACGATCTCCACCCGTACGCCGCGCTCGCGGAGGCGGTCATGAAACGGACCGTCGTCGAACAGAAGGACGGTGCAGTCGTCGCGACAGGCGGTCGCCATCTCCAGGAGCACGAGCTCGGCACCCCCGATGGCGCCGGTGTGATCGACAAAGAGAATCTTGGGCATCAGCGCATGACCTCGCGATAGACGCCGCCAATGCGGCGTGCAGTGATGGACCAGTCGAAATGCTCCACTGCGTGTCGCACGCACTGCGCGGCAGTGGGCAGTGGCAGACGCCCCACAAGCGCTTCACCGATGGCACGGCCGAGTGCCGCGGGGTTGTCGGGCGGGAGAATGCAGTGGGGCGAGAGCCCTTCGATCGTTTCCGGCAGACCGCCGACCGCGGTCACCATGACCGGCGTGCCGGAAGCGAGCGACTCGGCGGCCACCAGCCCAAAACCCTCGAGCGCCACCGATGGCACGACGGTCAGGTCCGCGGCGCGGTACGCGACCGGCAGAACCGCGTCCGGAATGAATCCCGCGAAGTGCACGTGACGCGTCGCGCCGCGGTCGGCGGCACGTTGCGCGAGCGCGTCGCGCAAGGGTCCGGATCCGCCGATCACGATCAACACATCGGGCACCGTGCGCCGGATTCGCTGGACACTGTCGATCAGCCCTTCGAGACCCATGCGCCGCACCAGCCGGCGGACGACCAGCACGATCGGCCGCGTCGTGGGCCAGCCAAGCTGGTGACGCGCGTCGACACGCGCGACATTGGTGTCCCATCGCGCGCAATCGATGCCACCGGGTACCACCGTGATCGCCTCCGCCGGCACACCATAGTCCTCATGGATCACCTTGCCGAATGCGCGCGACAACACCAGGCAATGCGCCGCCCGGCGATAGACCGCGCGCTCGATGCCGTATTTGACGTGACAGCTCGCCGGGGAGCGCCCTTCGACCCGGCTCTCGGCCGCCCACGGCCCCTGGAAGTGCATCACGAAGGGCGTGCGCGCAAGCAGGTCGAGCGCCGGCGCTGCGTAGAGAGCAAAGTGTGCCGCAACAACGCTCCCCGGCTGCTCGGCGAGCGCCTGCCGCAAGGCGCGCCGCGCCGCGGACCACCGCGTGGCGAGATTCGCACCGCTGGGGGCGAATGCGACAACCGCGCCGGATGTCTCGCGCGCGACGCGCGCCGACCCCGTGACAAGACCGCGGACTTGAACGCCCGACGCCGGGAGATGGCGCACGAGATCGAAGTAATAGCGGTCGAGACCGCCGGGCTCTTCAGGAAACCAGCCCTTCCCTACCTGGATCGACGAAAGCGAAGCCGTCATCGGGCCTCCGCCCGCCGCGCGCTCGGCGATGCGACGGCGCTCCAGCGGTGTGCCGCCATGAGCATTCCCGCGAAGGTCCAGAAGACCGCGCCAGACACCCCTTCGAACACGTTGCCGCCCAGGCTCAGTGCCAGCGTCGCAACCGCAATCGCGCGCGCCGCCTTGGCGACCGTGTCGGCGCGCACCTCGCGCCGCGCCATGCCCAGCACCACCACACCGACGGCCGCCGCGAGAAAGGCGGCGCCGGCAAACCAGCCAAGCGCGTAGAGCACGGCAAGAATGCCGCTGTCGAAATCGCGGATACCAGTGCCGGCATCCCCCAGTTCCGACGATACGCCAGTCGACCCCAGCCCATGCCCGATCGGATTGTCGAGGACGACGACGCCCATCTGATCCGCGAAGCTCGTCCGTTCGTTGTAGCTGATGTCCTGGTGCAAGCTGCCGAGCGACTGCGCACGATCGGTCACGATCTGCAGCACGGACTCTCGCAGGTCGCCGGGCAGGAGATAGGGGACGCCGAGGGCGAGGGTACATGCGACAAGACCGGTCACCGCAGCGCGGCGCAATGAACGCATGGGCAGCGCGAGAAAGTAGATGACGATCCCGACCGGAAGCGCCAGCCAGACGGACCGCACCAGCGTAAGGATCAACGCAACCGTGGCAGCGGTGAGTGTCGCAACACGGGCGTGTCCCCGCGAAGCAAGGGCCAGCAGCATCCCCGCGAGCAACACGACCGCGAAGGAGAGCGGACCGTTCATCAGCGAGAACACCCGGATGCGATAGGGGAAGGCGAATCCGACCGACGTCATGCCGGAACTCTCGACCCATTGACGATCCCAGGCCGGCGCCACAAGAAACTGGATCACCGCATAGATCGAGAGCACCAGCACGCCCCACACGAACGTCCGCGTGAGTACGGCCGCGATGGCGGGATAGCGCCGCCATTCCACGGCAACAGCAAGACCGAGCAGCAGTGGTGTCATCCACTCCGCCAGGGCGTGCACCGCGGGCAGTGGTCCATTGAGGAGCACGCCGGCGAGAAAGCCGACGGCGAGGCAGGCGATCGCGACGACCCACGGCCAGAGTTGCGGACGCCGGAGTTCCGGCAGCCGGCGGATCACGGCGGCAACGGCGACGGCACTGACGAGGAACGGCGTCAGCGAGATGGGATTTTCCGGATTCCAGCCGCCGGCCTGGTAGTCGACAATGCGCCGCAGTCCTGGCACGATGAACCAGAACCACCACGCCAGCGAGAGATACGCGGCAAATGAAAGATGGCGATAGGTCCAGATCGCCACGGCCGTACCGAGGATTGGCACAAGGACCCGCAGCAGCGCATCCTGCCGCAACACCAGCAGCAGCGCGATGGTCGCGACGAAACCACCGATGACGCGCACGCCGGGCGAGAACGCGCGCCGCCCGACGAACGGGACGGTGTGGGTGATCGCCGTCATGCGGCCACCTCGGTCGTGCGCGGCGCGGCCGCCGCCACACGCCGATAGAGCGCCTCGTAGCCGCGTCCCATGCGCTCCCACGAGAGCGCCTCGACGGTTTCGCGGGCCGCACGGCCGACGCGCCGCCCAAGATCGTCGTCGCGCTCGAGTCTGCGAAGCACGTCCACGGTCATGGCCACATCATCCCCGGACTCGAGCAGAAAGCCGTTGTGGCCTTCCACGACCATCGCGGCATTTCCCACGTCGCGTGTGGCAATGACCGGCACACCGCTCGCCATGGCCTCAAAGAGCACGAGTGAAGCCGGCTCGTAGTGGGCCGCGCAGATGAGTGCGTCGGCGTCGCGGTAGTAGCGGGCAATCTCGTGTCGCGGCCCGAGGAAATGGGTGCGATCATCCACGCCCAGCTCGCGGGCCATGGCGGTGTACGGCCCGCCGCGCGCCTCACCCACGACGACGAGGTGGCAATGCGCCGCCAGATCCGCCAGCGCACGAAGCGGCAGATCGAGATTCTTGCGCGACGATTTGGCGTCACCGACAAAGAGCAGCACGAATGCATCGGGCGTCAGCTGGAGCAATTCGCGCAGGTAGTGCGGCTCGCCCGCGCGATGCGGCCGGAACTCCGCGGTGTCGACGCCGGTGTAGATCACTTCCGTCGCGTCGGGCGCGACGCCGACGTCCGTGCAGAGCGAGCGGCGCACCACTTCGGATACGGCCACCACCCGCTGCGCGTGATGGTAGGCGCGGCGCTCGCAGAAACTGGAGACGCCCGTGACCAGGCGCTGATAGGATGGCAGCCGGCGATGCCGTTCCGGTGAGGCCGCTTGCCAGCGGGCGTGGACGAAATGACTGGTATTGACGTCCGCGGGAAGGGGCGCGATGGCCCCGTTGAGGTGCACGATGTCAAATTGGCGTCGGACGCGCGCGCGCAGTTTCCACCGCGCGGCAATCGCAAAGAGTCCCCAGCGCACGAGCGACGGACAGCGCGACGGCATCGGGATGCGAATCCACGAGACGCCGGCCTCGCGCGCGAGTTCGTCTCCCACGGCACTCGCGACCAGTGTCACGGCGTGGCCCTGGCGCGCGAGGTATTTGGCGAGTTCATAGTTCACGCGCCCCTGCCCATCGTGACGGGTCACGAGATGCGTGACCAGGCAGACACGCTCGCGGCCGACTTCCGGGGCCTGCAGCGTGGACGCGCGCTGTGCCGCCCGCCAGTCCCGCCAGCCGCTCCGCCGCGCCCGCATGACGGTGGCGCCGCGACGAAATGCCGCCGGCCCGAGTCGGCCGAGCAAGGCGCACGCCGCGACGAGTCCCGGCAAGAGCCGCGTGCCGACCAGCAGCGCCCAGCAGAGAAAGACGGCGCGCCTGAACGCGGGGAGATAGTCGAGCAGGACGATGGTCTCGTTGTACGCGGCATCAGCGAGACTGTCGCGGTCCGCGAGATTGCGGTGATCGCCGCCCGCCATGAGATGGCCGGGAAAATGATCGACGGCAATCGCGGGATCGTAGCGCAAAAGCCAGCCACGCCGCCGCACCCGAAGCGACACGCCCACATCTTCCGCGAACTGCGCCCCGCTACCGCGCAGCCCGCGCCCGAATGCAATGTCCCGGATCGCCTCCCGGCGGAAGGCCATGTTGGCTCCCTTGAGCCATTCCACCGCGACGACGTCATTGCTGCCGCGATGATGATTGCCAATCCGCCTTCCCCACCACTGGACGCGCCCGACGACCGCGGGCCGCGCCACGGCGGGCGTCTCCTGGCCGCGATGCCAGTCGGGACCTCCGACGCCGCCCACTGCCGCATCGGTCTCGAAGTGCCCGCAGATCGCTTCGAGCCAGCCGCGCCGCGGCACCACGTCGTCATCGACGACGGCGACGATATCGCCGTGACATGCCGTGAGGCAGCGATTGCGCGCTTCGGACGCGTTGCAGGTCCCCGCGGCAATGGCGCGGACCACCAGCCGTCGGCCTTCCCACGCCGCGGCGAGCTGACGCGTTTCCGGGTCGTCGTCGCGCACGGCGACAAGCACCTCGTCGGGGCGCTGCCGCTGCGCATCGAGCCCGTCGAGACAGGAAGCGAGTTCGCCCGGGCGGCGGAACGTGGCAACGATCACCGAAACGCGAAGCGGCATGGCTCATCCGCCTCGCGATGTATCCGGCATCAGCGCCGGCATCAACCACACCCGGCGCGCCGTGTGCGCTCCGAGGAACACCACGGCGGCAGTGGCGGCGATCACCAGCGGATGAAGCCGAAGCGCCAGTGTGGCAGCGGTTGCCGCGAGCGCTGCGGCGGGAGCAGCGACCGTCGTGGTCAGCGTGGCATTCCAGCGGAGGCGCAATGTCGCCGGCGTCACAAACCACACGGCAATCACTTCGGCGACAAACATCGGAATCGCAACCCACACCAGCGCCGTCGCATGCGCGAGTGCCAGCACGCCGAATCCGATCCAGCCCACGATGAGCGGTGCCCACTGTTCGGCAAGCACCACGGACGCGCCCCGTTCCGCGACCGCGACCGGCACGAGACTCGCGCCGATCACGCCGGCGATCGCAAAGACCACGGCGTACCCCTGTGCGAGCACCACTGCGGGGAGCCACTGCGGCAGCAGCCAGCCGAGCACTGGCAGTGCCGCGACCGCGAGTGCCGCAGCCGGGCACGTGAGACGCGCGGCCCCGATCGCCGATTGCTGCGCGAGCTGCCGCAACGCCTCGGGGCTCCGCGCGAGAAACGCGGCGGCGGGAATCGCAGCGCGGCGGAAGCCTTCGAACGCCAGCTGGAGGACGTTGCCAAGCCGGGTGGCAAACGACCAGAGACCGGCAATGGACAGGCCGAACAGGTTCGCGATGAGAATCGGCGTGACACTGGCGTTGAGCATCGAGCCCAGGTGCCCGAGCGAGAACCCGGCAAATTCGCCAGCCAGCAATCGCCAGCCGCGGAGCGAGAAGCCGGGCAGCGGACCGGGCGCCCACCACCAGAGCAGCAGGTTGGTATAAAGGATCGCGGTGCCCGTCGCGACAAAAACTCCCGCGGCAAAGTGATGCGTGAGCGCGCCGGCGAGAAGAATCAGGTTCTGGAAGAGCACACTCGACACATCGAGAAACGCGATTCGCCGATAGTCCATGTCGCGTTCGACCCGGATCCGGCCACCGGTGCCGAGCGGCAAGGTGAGCAGGGTAAGGAGCACAGCGCCCACGCCCCAACGTGGCACTGCCGCGGCGGGACCGAGGAAGGAGAAGAGACCCGGAATCGCGAGCGCCACCCCGACGAAGACACTCACCAGGAGCAGCTGGATTCCGCCGAGGGACCGGTACGCCTCGGGCGTCGGTGGTTCGGGCCGGCGGAGCAACGCCCAGGCAAAACCAAGATCGCTGCTGTCGCCGGCGAGTGCGGCAATGCCGCGCACCACGGCGAGCAGACCGAGATCGGCCGGTGTGACGAGCACGATGAGCAGGAGGTTGGACGCAACACTGACGAGGCGCATTCCCGCGCCGCGAACGGTCAAAAGCCGCGCACCGGTCGCCGCGCGTTCGACGACATCCTCGACGGAATCGCTCGGCGCGGTCATGCCGATGCGAGCAGTGGCTGACGCGCGTGACCCGCACAACGCCGCAGCATCTCCGCGTAGTGAGGCGCCAGTTGTCCCCAGCTGAATCGATCGACGGCCGCACAGTAGCGCCGCTGCAGCTGATCAACCGATGTCGGATGGCCGAGCGTAGCGTCCAGTGCGGCGACGAGTGCCCCGGGCCGCGAGAGGTCGGTGAAGATGCCGTAATCGCCAAGCACGAAGCGCGCGACGGGAAAGTCGTGTGCGATGCACGGCAGGCCGTGCGCGAGTGCCTCGGCGTACGCGAGGCCAAACCCCTCGCGCAGCGACGCGAGCACAAAGACGTCGGCCGCATGGTAGTAGGGACCCACGGCGCTCTTGGGCACGGTGTGAATCGCGAATCCGTCCTCACCCAGGAGCAGCGTGGCCATCACGCGCACGGCCGGCGTATCGGTTTCCTGCTGGCCGAGCATCACCAGAAAGGGTCGCGGCGCCGGCATGGCCGCAATTTCACGAATGAGGTAGTCCATCCGCTTGTGACCGCGATTCACCGCGCCGACCGACAGCACCACGGGCCGGTCCGCGGGAAAGCCCAGAGCCCGGCGCCGCCCCGCGCGTTGTTCAGGTAGTGCGAGCACCGGCGGTGCCCCGATGTCGAGGCCGGAGGGCAGCAAGGTCTGCCGATCGGCGCTTTCGCCAGCCGCCACTGCATCTGCCACCGCGACCGGTGACACCTGATGGATATGATCGCACCACGGAAACGGCGGCGTCTGCGGTCCGCCATTGTGGAAGAGCAGCCGGAAGCCGCTGCCGCGAAAACGCCGCCAGCGCTGGAGCACCTTGCCGACGGCAGGATCGCAGAAATAGACGACATCGGGGCGCTCGCGGGCGAGATGCGGCAACAGGCTTGCGGCAAAGGATGCCTGTTCGACCACGTACGGACCGCGTCCTGTCACTTCTCCCATGATCCGCGCGGCGACACTTTCACGAGGAAAATGCGCCAGCGTTCGCTCCGCCGCGTTCTGTGCACCGCCCCCTTTGAAGAGGCGCACGTCGAGCCGCGGATCGTCGCGCAAGGCCTGGAAGCACGTGCGCATGAATGCTTCGTAGCCGCGGACGATGACACCCAGCCCGGAGCAGGCCATGAGGACGCGAGTCTGGCGGCGGCCGTCAGCCATCGTTGGCGGTGGCATACATGCCGGCCTGCCTGAGATAACGATAGGATTCGTCATAGCTGCCGTCGCGCTGCAGGTGAATGTCGTTGAGCAACACACCCAGTACCGGTGCCCGCGCCTCGCGCAGCCGCCGGGCGGCCTCGGACAGCGCGGCGGCATCGGTCACACCCGCGCGCGCTACCATGACCACGCCGTCGACGGCGGCACCGACGAGCAGAGCATCGCTCACCAGATTCACCGGCGGCGAATCGAAAAGGATCAGGTCATAGCGCTGCCGGAGATCCGCAAGCAGCCGGCGAATCGGCACGGTCGCGAGCAGTGACGTCGGGTGATGCGGGTGCGTGCCACGTGGCAACAGATCCATCGTCGCTTCGCCACCCACCGGCACGCTGAGGACCGCGTTCCCGATTGTCGCCTCGCCAGCGAGCACATCGGCAAAGCCCGGCGTCGGCGGGACGTCGAACACCTGGTGCACGCGACCCCGGCGGAGATCCGCGTCGATGAGCAGTACGCGCCGTCCATGCCGCGCCGCCGATATCGCAAAGTTGGCCGCGGTGACGGTCTTGCCTTCCCGCGCCAGTGCGCTCGTAAAGGCGATCGTGTGCATCTCATCCGCGGCAGTGGCAAATGCGAGACTGGTCTCGAGCCACGTATACGCCTCGAGAATGGTGCCGAGGGCGGTGGCGTCGTCACCGCGAGCCGATCGGCTGCGCTGCATTGGCAGCAGCGCGGGCCGCCTGGCGCCGCGCAGCAGGAGCACTGCGCCATCGCGCTCCTCGCGCTCGGACGACTGATGGATGTGCGGGACAGCACTCAGCACCGGCAGTTCCACCGCCCGCGTGACATCGGCCCGGCTGTGAATTGCCGGATCAAGGCCTTCTCTTGCCCAGGCAATCGCAGCGCCACCGAGCAGGCCGGCAATGACTCCCACGGCGGTGAGCAATCCACGGCGCGGCCAGACGGGCGCTGTCGGTGTCACGGGGCGCTCGATGATCGACACACCGGGATTCACCACGCTCTCGGCGATCCGCGCCTCCTGTAGCCGCGTTTCGACCACTGAATACACGTCGTTGAGCACCTTGGGACGACGGGAAAGCTCGTCTTCCTGCGTGCTCTTGCCCGGCAACGTGGCCGCAATTGCCGCCTGACCGGCCAGCGCCTGGTCAAGCGCCGTCACCTGGCGACCCAGACCGGCGAGATAGGTCTGCGTAAGCCCCCGCAGCTGCTGGTCCGCGTTCTGGAGCTGTTCGTCGATGGCCTTGACATCAGGATCCTGCGGCGTGCGTCGCAGCAGCATCTCGGTCCGCTGGCCTTCGAGATCGCTGACAGTGTGCAGCAGATTGGCGATGATCGGATTGCCGATCAACGTTGGGAACGCGGCCAGCCGCCGATACGCGCTGGCCGACGTGTCGGCCTGCCGCATGAGTTGCTGCAACGCGGTGCGCTCCGCTTCGATCCGCGTACGATCGCCACGCAGCTGGCCTGTCTGCGAGACCGTGCTGGCGGCCTCGTCCGGAAGGCTTACGACGCCCGCGCGCTGCCGGAATGCCTGCAGCGCGTCATCGGCCGCAACGAGTTGCCGTTGCAACGTATCGGCCTCATCGGTGAGATAGCTCACCGCGGTGCTGACCTTCTCGCGCGCGGTCGTCACGCGGTCGGCGAGATACCGGTCGGCCAGATCCGCCGGCACCGCACGCGCCAGTTCCGGATCGGTCGAGCGATACCGCACCCAGATCACGTTGGCGTTGCGCTCGCCGCGCCCCACGTTGAGGGCATGCTGCAACGCGAGTGTGGCAGCACCTTCCGACTCACGCACCAGCGTGAGATGCGCGTGCGTGCGCGCCGCGGATTGCAGGATGAAATGGAGGCCACCCACGACGGCCGGTACACCGACCGCGACGGCTTCCACCTGCTGACCGGTCACATCATCGTGCGCCGCGAAATAGCCGTCGGGTTTGCGATCGAGCGTCACCGTGCCCGATGCCATACTGTCGCTGTCGGCGAGGCCGGCGACGATCGCCGAGCGCGCGAGATGGTGATCGCCAAGCGAGACGTTGAGCGCGAGATCATGCACGACTTGGCGGCTGAGCGGCGCGGTGCGGAGCACTTCGATCTCGGTACTGAGGTCGCCCTCGTCGGTCGCGTGATGCGTGACCATTTCGGGCAGATTGTACTGATCCTTGTCGATCAGGATCACTGCGTCGCCTTCCCAGGTGCGCGTGGCATGCGCCGCGTAGAAGAGCGCGCCGGCGCCGCCGAGGATGACCATCGCGAGGAGGATGGGCCACTGCCGCCGCACAAATCCGGCGAGGTCGGACCAGGCGACGTATTGCTCGTCGGGAGCGGACGCTGGCTCGACCAGCGCAGCGGGCGCAAGCGACTCCCGCAGATGCAGTGAATGCACAGTGCCTCCGGTGCCGGACGACATCAGCGGGTGACCAGGTACGCGGTCGTGGCCCCGATTCCAATGATGGTCGACACGAACCAGGTCGCGTTCTGGGAGAGCCAGCTTCGCTCCGGGACGTAGATCTGGTCGTTCGACGCGAGCGGCAGCGTGGAGAGTTCCGGATGCTTTGCAAGATCGATCGTCTGATGTCCGGTGCCCCGGCGCAGCTCCACGACATTGCGCTTGCTCTGCGGGGTGGGACCGCCCGCCACGTTCACCACCTCGCCGAGCGTGGTCGACGGTTCGACCCGATACACGCCGGGATTGTGCACGGCACCGATAATCGCCACCCGATGCAACGGCGTGATTTCGATGGACGGGTTGTTGAGATACTCACGGTAGCGCTCGACGAGCCGCGCCTTGAGTTCTTCGGTCGGAACGCCGGTCACCGCCGTCTCGCCCAGACGCGGCAGCACCGCCATGCCGTGTTCGTCCACGAGGTAGTCGCCGGAGAAGTCGGGCTCGCGCCAGATCTTGAGCCGCAACATGTCACCGGGCTCGAGCGCCGCGTCGCTGCCGGCCACGCTCGATCCACCGCTCGAGGCCGCGAGTGCCACATTCTGTGCGCGCGCTGTCATTGCGCCAGCGGCGAGAAACAGCACGAGCGGTACGGCAGTGCGAATGGATGACATGCCAACCTCCAGACGAGGGATCAGTGGGCGCCGCGACCGGAGAAGACCGCAGGAACCGTCCGGAGCAACAGCGTCAGGTCGAGCCACAGACTCCACCGGCGGATGTAGGACGTTTCCATCCGGACCACCTCGTCGAAGTCATGAATGGCACTGCGGCCGCTGACCTGCCACGGTCCGGTGAGGCCCGGCTTGACGTCGAACCGCGCGTAGTCCTTTGCCTCGTAGCGAGCCACTTCTCCCGGCATCGGTGGACGCGGACCGACCAGCGCCATGTCACCCACCAGGACGTTCCAGAACTGGGGCAGCTCATCGAGACTGGTGCGACGAAGTACGGCGCCAAGACGAGTGACGCGCGGGTCGGACGGGACTTTGAAGAGGCGCCGATCGCGATAGACGCTCTGGTCCGCGAGGGCATTGCGCTGCGCGTCGGCGCCGCGGCACATCGTGCGGAACTTGACGATCCGGAACGGGCGGCCGCCCTGGCCGATCCTGGTCTGCCGGAACAGCACCGGCCCGTCGGACTGCAGCCGGATCAGCAGCGCGATCGCTGCGAAGACCGGCGCGAGCAGCACCAGCGCCACACTTGAACAGGCGATGTCCATGGCCCGCTTGATCACAAGGCGGGTCCCGATTGCTCCCGGCCGCGTGAGCTCCACCACCGGCGCTCCTTCGCGCCAGACCACGTGGGGACAGACGGTCGGCGTGGGGGCGACGCGCGGAAAGGACAGGACCTGGCAGCCCGCCGTGATGGCGGCATCGAGCACGAGTGAGAAGACGCGGGTGTCGAGCCGATCGGCGATGATCACGGTGTCGATCCGATGCGTCCGGATGAGATGTCCGAGCTCGGTGCACATCGGCTGGTCGGCGCGGTCGGCCGGATCGAAGAAGGCGTCGAGGTGGCACCACGGTGTTTCGCCGAGCGCGGGGTGATCGATCAATTCCACTGCCTGCGCCGCCGATCCGATGACCACCGCACGCGCGATGTGGCCATGCGATCGCGCGACGGCCCGCACCAGCCGGCGCGTTCCGCGGCGGGCGACGATGAGCGCGACAGCGGTGACAAACCAGAGGCCCGCGAGTGCGGGCAGCACGGCGATGGGATGAATCCAGAGGCGCGCCCAGAACGCGAGCACCGCGCCGACGCCGGCCGCCCGTGCGAGTGCACCCGATCGGTGCCGCTGGTCGCCGCTGCCATAACAGCCGAGCAGTCCCAGGCCGACGATCGTGGCGACAACAAACTCCCACAGGCCGACAGCACACCGTCCCGGGTGCGACAGGATCACCCGGCCAAACCATACCAGCGCGAGCGTAATCGCATCGACGCCGGCGCAGAGCGCCACACGCGCCGCCGCGCGACCCAGGTGCATGCGCAGAAAGGCCGGCGCGCGGCTGCTCAGCTCGAGCCGGATGCCAGTACGGGCCCGTGCGGCGGAGTCGGTATCAGGCGGCGTGAAGGTGGCGCCGGGCAATTCGATACTGCTGGACGTCATACCGTTCCTCGACTGCAGGGTCTGGCAAGAACGACAGAAGGCGGAGAGCCGCCCACGGATGCGGGTCTCTTCGCCTTCAACTGACGACACACCTTCATTCGTCCGCTAAGGCGGCGGCATGCTTTCATGACGAGCAACCGCCATCGCTGTACACAGTGTTCGCCCGCATGTTCGCGCGCGCACGACCGACATGCCGACGGCCGCAATTGCAAATGCATTTGCCACATCGCAACCGTCGGCGCGCATCGTATGCTGACGGGCTAATGCCTCTTGGACGAATGCTTGCTGCTCGCCGGCGATGACCCGTCGGACGCCGTGCCGCTCTCGCGCTTCATCGCTCCACTCTCCTGCTGCTGCTTGTCCGCTCCGCCAACGCGAAGATTGTTCTGGACGTTGTTCACGCCGGAACAATTCTCGACGCACTCTTCGGCCTTCCGCTTCATGTCGCGATCGGCGACCGACCCGGACAGCGTCACATCGCCATCGGTCACGCCGACTTCCACGTCGCTGGCATCGACGCCGCCGTGCTGCGACAGCGCTTCGTTCACGTCCTCCTGAATCCGCTCATCGGACCGCCGGTACCCCTTGGGGCCCTTGCCGGTGTGTTCGCCGCGCGTGGCCTCGGAGCCCCAGCGCTGGCCGCCACTGCGGTTGCCCTGATGCGACCGCATGCCGTAGCCATCGCCGCCGTCGCCGTAGCTGCTGCTGCGGTAACCGCCGTTCCGGGATCCGCCATCGCCGTGGCTGCGGTCGTTGCGGTCGGAGTCGCGATCCCCGACGTGGCGATCACTGCGGCCACGGTCGCTCTCGCCGCGATGGCTGTAGCCCCACCGATCTTCGCCGTGCCCACGCAAGCCGCTGAAGTCCCGCTCGTTCTCGCGGTCCTCGTCCTGTGCCAGGTCCATCCGGCCACCGCGCGACGCACCATTCTCATCGTCGTACTGGCCGTCCGAATCGGACGAGCCCCAGTTACCGGTGTTCGTCTCATCGTAGCGTTCGCCGCGGCCACCGCGCCGTCCATCGTTCGCCCGATCCGACCCATGGGACTGCTCGTCCCGATCACGGTTGCTGCGGGACTCGCCGCGCTGCTGATTGTTGCTTCGCATGACCCTCTCCTGGAGACTAGAGAATGAATGTGAGCAGAAACCGATGCGGCTCGGCCGGATTCAAACGATCAAAAGGCGTGTCGGCGGCCAGAGGCCGGAAACACGCCTTCGTCTTGGGAAGTCGGACACTTCGCTCGACAAGGTTGCTGCTCGCAGATGAACCGACAGCGCGCGCTGCACGCATTCGGCGCGTCTAGTGACGCTCCATCGTTGCGACCGTTGCACAGCACCGACATGCATCGAGGCGCGCCGCACACAGCAGACACGATTGTTGCGATGGCGGCAAGCGGCGGGAGTGGCTCAGCAGCAGCGACGCACTGCGGCGACAAGCACGTCGACGGCGATGGGCTTGCGCATGATCAGGACACCGTCGGGAGCCTGCGACGGGTCGGATGTCGAAATGAGGATCGGTATGTCCGCGAGATCCGGATCGGCCTTCATGGCGCGGTAGACACCGTTGCCGTCGAGAATCGGCATGATCATGTCGAGGATCACGACGCACGGCTTGACCGGCAGCTCTTCCATGACGGCCAGCGCGTCGCGGCCGTTGCCGACCGTGCACACGGTGTAGCCCTCGCCCTCGAACACATCGCGCAATGTTTCGCAGATGCCTTCCTCATCATCGACGATGAGGACGGTGTTGCGGCTGCGCAGGCGGCGCGTCGCCTCGTCGGCACGCGTCAGCGTCGCGAACATGACGCCCTCCGGTCCGTGCACCCGCTCCGCATCGTCACTCCCACAGATCGGCGCTTTCGATCCGCACCCGGATCAGCGCCAGCGCAGTGTCATCGGGACCGCCCGGAAACCAGGAGGCCAGCGCCGGCCGCCAGATCGCCTGAAGGCGCGCGGGATCGCGCACCACATCGGCGACGCCGTTGAGCACGACGTAGCGGCCCGAACCGCTGTCCGCGTAGGTCACCAGGACGTCCGGATGCACGCGCACTTCATCGAGGAGCGGCAGCCCGAAGGCCGAGAGAAACCAGAGCTCGCCATGAAACTCGGGATTCGTGTTGGGGACCTGCCGCGTGTGAATCATCCCGTTTGCGTCGACCGTGGTGATCAGAGCCAGCAGGTCGCCGGTGACAAAGTCGCCCAGCCACGCGCTGTCTTCGTCGCCGGCGTCGCGCTCGAGGCCCTGGACCGGAGCTATTCCCATACGTCACCACTCATGACGCGCACGCGCACGAACACCAGGCCCTTGTCGACCGGCCCGCGCGGAAAGATCGTCGAGAGTTCGGCCTGCCAGAGCGCCCGGGCGAGCTCCGCACCGCGGCAGACATGGCCGATGCCATCGAGCACCAGACAGCGCCCCGACCGGCCGCCGGGAAAGGTGACCTGCACGTCCGCCGAGGAGAGCACGTGATCGACGATCGGTGAGGACGCCGAGGCCGCGAACCAGAGCTCGCCGTCAAACTGCCGGTCGGAGGGCACCATCGGCGACGTATGCAGCGCCCCGTACATGTCCCGCGTGGTGACGAGCGCGACACGACTCCTGCGGATCAGGCGGCGCAACTCCGCCAGCGCCGCCGGACGAACATGAAACTGCGCGTGCAATCCGGCGGCGTGGTCCGACCCGTCGAACCGCTCCATCGCTGGGACTGCCAATTCCGCCTGCGCCATTGCCGTCTCCCGGTTGAAGCACTCAGGCCACATTCCACGGCGACATGCCACAATGCAAAACGGGCGCGCCGCCGGACTCCGTGGAGTCCTTGGGTCGCGCCCGCACCTCTCGAGATCGCCGTCCCGAGCGGCCGAACGGATGACGAGAAGTTTCCCCGTCATCTGTGCCGTCTCCGCCTAGTATGAATCGCCGTCCCGATTCCCGCAAGGGGTGTTTGTCCGGAGGGCCGGCGTGCTATTCTCCTGCCGACGTCCCGGTGAAGGAGGGGTTCGTGGGATCACACGACGGCCAGGCACTCGAGATCGCAACCGAATCTGTGGACGGGATGAGCCGGCTCGCCGGATGGGTCGCGCATGAGATCAACAACCCGCTTGCGGGGATGCAGAACGCCTTCACGCTCGTCCAGGGCCTGATCCCGACCGACCATCCGCATCACAAGTACGTGGCCGCCATCGAGCGCGAACTCGCGCGCGTGGCCGCGTTCACCTTGCGACTGCAGCAGACCTACCGCTACACCGACGGACGCACGACGGCCATGTCGCTCGCCCGATTCATTGCCGACGCGATTCACGCACTCGATCCGCTGCATGCCGCGCGCAACGTGACGATGCAGGTGGACATCCAGCCGAGCGCCAGCGGCCAGATGGTGAGCGGGCTCCTCCTGCGCGCCGCCATCCGGCACCTCGTCCAGCACGCAATCGAGGGTGCGCCGCCCGGCGACGTCATTCGCATTGCCGTGTGGAGCGACGCGAACCATCTCTGGGTGTCAGTGCCAAAATACGAGTTGCCGGAAATTGCGTCGCGACGCGCCACAGCGGGCCCGCCCGGCCTCGCGCTGCAGCTCGCGCAGCGCTTCACCATGGTCCTCGGCGGCATCACCGACACGGCCGATGATGGCACCGACACGGCTGTGCTGCGGATCGGATTCCCTCTTCCTCTGGACACGAAGGACACGGCATGACCGCTCAGGGCACCATCCTCGTCGCGGACGATGACGAAACATTCCTCCTCGCCACCGCCGACCTGCTGCGACAGCACGGATTCGCCGTCGATACCGCGGCGGACGCGACGACCGCGATGGCCGCCGTCCGCTCCGGGAGTTACGACCTGCTGGTCAGCGATCTCGAGATGCCCGGCAACGAAGGCCTGCGCCTGGTTCGCGAGGTCGCGGCGGAAGTGGGCGGTCTCCCCGTGGTCATTCTCACGGGATTGCCGAGCATCGACTCGGCGATCGCGTCGATCGACCTGCCGGTCGCGGCGTATCTGCTCAAGCCGGTCAACATGCCCGACCTCCTCGCGCGGATCCGTACGGCGATCACGCGGTTTCGCGCCTACCGCACGATGCGCGACACCGAGTCGCGGATGGAGCAGTGGCGCCAGGAACTCGGCCAGTTCACCTCGGGCGGGCCGGCGCCGGTGCGCGAGGGCGCACCATCGGTCGATGCGTTTCTCGCACTGACACTGCGCAATGTGATGGGCTCGTTGAGCGACCTGGGACTGCTGGGCCAGGCGCTCAGCGGCCAACGTGTGGATGCGCACCCGTGCCAGCTGATGAACTGCCCGCGCGGTGCACAGCTGCAGGTCGCGGTACGCGAAACGATCGCCGTGCTCGAGGAAACAAAGGCGTCGTTCAAGTCGAAGCGGCTCGGCGACCTCCGCCAGCAGCTCGAGTTGCTGCTGGAACATGTGTAGCGGCGGGGCCAGTCGCGCGTCCTGTTCTGCATGCCCGGGATGACCCGCTTGCGGGAATGGTGAACCGGGCTGTAGCTTGATTTGTCGGTGATGGTACAAGGCAGCAGCCTTATCGCGAGCGAGTGCGGCCGCTCCGAGATGAAGGCGTGATCACTCTCCCTCGGGAGATGGTGGTCGCGCCTTTTCTGCGTTCTACCCTTAGCGCAAGGTGCGAGGTGCTTCATGGATTCGGAGATGAGAGCGTCCAGCGGGCTCAAGCGTGGCGACGGCATGGGTGACTTCATGCGCTTCACGACCGATGCGCCAATGCCCGATGAGAATCACAGCGCGGTATCGGCGGGAGCGGCCGCCGGATCGGCGGAAGAACTTCCGGGGCGGCGCCGGGTCCGCGGTCAGCGGATCCGCTATACCCGCGGCGGCGGTGCGCTGAGGCTCATATGAAGCATCCGCTTCTCATGACGCTGTTCGCGACGATGCTGACCGCGATGCTCGCGGTCGGCCTGGGCTCGCGGGGAATGTTCGTGGACCTGCTGCGGTTCCTCGCGGTGTTCTTTGCGCTCTGCCTGTTCCTGCTGGTCGCCTTTGTGCACTTCTGGAATCGGCCCTGGCCGCTCGATACGCATCACGGCTGGGTCGACGGACCTCCCAGAAGGCGCCGGAGCTGGCGGAGGTCGACGGGCTTGGTGAAGTGGTGATCGAAGCCGGCTTCGCGGCCCAGGGCACGATCTTCCTGGCTGCCGTAGCCGGTCAGCGCAATGAGCAGTGCGTGCGATAGCTCCGGGGTGCGGCGCATCTCGCGGGCCAGATCAAAGCCGCTCGCGCCGGGCAAGCCGATGTCGAGCAGGACCACATCCGGCCGGAAGGCCAATGCGAGATCGTGCGCGCCGCGGCCGTCGTGTCCGACCGCAACCTCGTGACCGAGGTGCCGCAGCAGTCGAGCGAGCGCCTCACTCGCATCCACCGAATCATCGACCAGCAGAATCCGCCGCGGCGTCTCCGCCCGCGGCGGCAGCCCGTCGAGCGGATCCGGCAGCCGATCCACCAGCTCGCGGATCGGCAGACGTACGATGAATTCGCTGCCGGCCCCGACGCCATCGCTGTGCGCGGACACTGTCCCCTGATGCAGTTCGACCAGCTTGCGAACCAGCGTCAAGCCAATGCCGAGGCCGCCGCGCGTGCGATCGTGCTTGGCGTGGGCCTGCACGAACGGGTCGAACACCGAATCGAGCATCGCGGCGTCAATCCCGTCACCATCATCGCGAAGTCGCACCACGACGACCGGTGTCGATGCCGGATCGCCCGGCTGGGCCGGCTCAACCGACATCGTCAGCCAGAGGTGGCCGCCTTCGGGCGTGAACTTTGAGGCGTTGCGCAGCAGATTGCCGAACACCTGCTCGAGCCGCACAGAATCGGCGACGAGGCGGACCGGCTCGTCAGGAACGACAACGTCGAGCTCCTGTTTGCAGTCGGCCAGTGTCTGGTGCATCATCTCCACCGCGCGCGCGAGCAGCAGCGTAAGGTCGAGCGGCTCCGGACGGAGTGCAATCTTGCCGTGCGCAATCCGGGAGACGTCGAGGAGATCGTCGACCATGCGCGCGAGACTGAGCACCTGGCGGCCCAGGATCTCGCGGGCCCACCGATCGGTGGCCGGATCGATGCCGGCCGTGCGAAGGAGTTCGACCACGTTGTGCAGCGGTGCCAGTGGCGCGCGGAGCTCGTGCGCGAGGAGTGCCAGGAACTGGTCCTTGCTCTGATCGGCCTGGCGCAGCGCCTCGTCGGCTTCCTTGAGATCGGTGATGTCGTGCATGGATCCGACCACGCCCCGGGCGCCGCCCCGCGGACGGGAGGCGATCAGCATCCAGCGGTATTGGCCGTCGCTCCGCAGCAGGCGCCCCATGATGCGAAGCGGCTCCTGACGCTGGAGCGCCCGGCGATAGGCCGCGAGGACTTCTTCCCGGTCGTCGTGCTGCACGAATTCGATCCAGCCGTCGCCGAGGATCTCCGCCTCCGGCGCACCGGTAAACTCCAGAAAGACACGGTTGACGAACTGCACGCCGGCATCGCCCGTGACCCAGATCAGCACGGGCGTGCTGTCGATCAGCGCCCGGAACCGTGACTCGCTTTCGCGGAGCGCAATCTCGGACCGCCGCCGCTCGGTGATGTCCTGCACAAGTACCACTTTGAATTGCGCTTCGCCTAACGGACTCTGAATCACAAAGCCGTGCACCTCGGTCCAGATCGTCCGGCCATCGGCATGGACGTACCGCTTTTCGATCCGGTACGAGCTGGCCGCACCGCTCCAGACGTTCGCGGACGCCTGCTCCATCGCAATCGCATCGTCGGGAAGCACAATGTCGCGCAGCGTCCTGGTGAGCAGCTCTTCGCGTGTGTAACCGACGATCGCGCAGAAGGCATCGTTGACGCGCAGGATCCGCCCCTCGCGGTCGCTCTCGCAGATCCCGATCGGGGCGCGGTCCTGTGTGATGCGCAGCCGCTGCTCGTTGGCTTCCGCCGACTGCTCGGAGCGCTTGAGCGTGTTGATATCGACCGCAACCAGGACCGCGCCGTCGACCTTGTTGTCCACCGTCACGTAGGGACGGATCCGCACCTGATACCAGCGCCCCTGCCGGTCCTGCGCTTCCCGTTCCACCAGCGTCAACGTGCGCACCACCTCGAGGAGCACGTTCTCCAGATCGGGGATTTCCAGCTTGAAGTTGAGATCGCCCACGGGCCGTCCAATATCGGCCGGGATCAGCGAGAGGACGCGTTCAGCGGTCGGTGTGAAACGGCGGATCCGCAGATCGGGTCCGAACATCACGATTGCCATCTCTGCGTTGCTGATGAGATTCAGCATGTCGTTGTTGCTCTGCGTCAACTCGAGATTCCGATTGTGGAGCTCGTCGTTGAGCGTCATCAACTCTTCATTGCTCGACTGGATCTCCTCCTTGGAGGTTTCCAATTCCTCATTGATGCTCTGCAGCTCTTCATTCGACGACTGGATCTCTTCGTTCGCCGCCTGCAACTCGTCGTTGGCGACTTCCTGCTGTTCAATGACCGCCTGGAGATGATGCTCGCTCGCCCGCAGTTCACGGCGCAGGCGGTCGGGTTCGTCCGCCGCGCGAGCCACGTTCGCCGACGCATCCGATGATTCTGCCGAAGCAGTTGCCGTCGGCGGCGCAGTGTGGAAGGTGACCAGGAACGTTTCGGGATAGCCGGGCAGCGTGACCGCGACCACCTCGATGGCGACCGTGCGGAGGGTGCCATCCACCGTGTATCCGAGGCTCTGTTCACGCACGACCTGTCCGCTCTCGCGGGCGCGCGCGATCGCGTTGCGCACGGGAACCGCCAGGCCGTCGCGAAGGATCCTGAGCAGGTTGAGTGACGCCTTCCCCGGTGCGTGCAGAAAGAATGCACCGGCGTCGCCACGGAACTGGAGAATCTCGAATCCATCGTCGACCAGCACGGCGGCCGGAGCGTACTGGTGGATCAGAATCCGATCGACTTCGCGCTGGACGTCGATGGATGGCCCGGTGCGGT
The DNA here is from genome assembly GCA_036267775.1 of Gemmatimonadales bacterium. Classification (GTDB taxonomy): domain Bacteria; phylum Gemmatimonadota; class Gemmatimonadetes; order Gemmatimonadales; family GWC2-71-9; genus Palsa-1233. The sequence continues at coordinate 7,393 of DATAVM010000044.1, read as the reverse complement.
CGACGGGCCGGAACGCCGGCGCCGCCGGAACGTCGACCTGGGTGGGGTTGCCTCGCGCCCGTTGCGCCACCCGTGCCGGGCCGGGCTTGCGCGAATAGATCTTTTGCTTGACATCTTCGAGGTCGAAAAGATCGCGGTGACTGCCGATGGTCTCCGACCCGCCGAGCCAGAGGAATCCGGTCGGCTTGAGCGCATAGTGCAACAGCGGAATGAATTGCCGTTGAAGCGCCGGCTCGAAATAGATGAGCAGGTGCCGGCAGCTGACCAGATCGATTCGCGAAAACGGCGGATCGGTCAGCCCGTTGTGCCGGGCAAAGATGCACATGTCACGGATCGTCTTGCTGACCCGATAGCCACCGGCGACCGGCGTAAAGAACCGGCGCAGCCGTTCCGGCGACACCGTATCGGCGATTCGGGGCGGATAGAATCCGCTTCGCGCGCGGTCGAGCGCGGCGCCATTGATGTCGGTGCCGAAGATCTGCACAGGGATGGCTCGTCGCATCTCCTCGGCGAGTTCCGCGAACACGATGGCCAGCGAGTACGGCTCTTCTCCGCTGCTGCAGCCCAACGACCAGATCCGCACCGGCTCGGTTGACACCCGATCCTTGATCAAGCGGGGAAACACCGTCGACTTGAGCGCGGCAAACGCGTCGGGGGTCCGGAAAAAGGACGTCACGTTGATCAGAATGTCCTGATAGAGCGCGGCGACCTCTGCCGGTTCCTGGTCGAGGACGCGCAGGTAATCGCCCACGCGATCGACCTTGTGCAGGATCATGCGCCGCATGATCCGCCGGTAGAGTGTGCTGCGCTTGTATTGCGAGAAGTCGACACCGGCACTCTGCGCCACCGTCCGCAGCACACGGGCGATCCCCGCCTCATCGAGCGGCGGGCCATCGGAGCCACGGTCTGGTTCGACGAACGGATGCCTGGCGATCCGTCCAATTTCGCGCGCGATCTCGGCCGGCGGCAACACGAAGTCGATGCACCCCGTCGCGATGGCACTGCTCGGCATCCCGTCGTGGAGCGCAGTCGCATCCTGCGCGAACGTCAGGCCACCCGCGCCCTTGACCTCTTCGACGCCGAGTGTGCCGTCGTTGGCCATGCCGGACAGGATCACCGCAATGCAACGATGGCCGGCGTCTTCGGCCAGCGATTGCAGAAATGTATCGATCGGGCGCCGCGGTCCGCGGCCTTCGGCCCGCGGCATCAATTGCAGTGTGGTGTCCGACAGGACGATGTCCTGGCCCGGCGAAATCACGTACACGCTATTGGGTTCGAGCCGCCGCGGAACGACGACCTCACTCACCGGCATCCGCGTGGCCCGGCCCAGAATCTGGGCGAGGTTGCTTTCACGGGACGCCGAGAGATGGGACACCAGGACAAAGGCCATACCGGTGTCAGTCGGCAGCGCCTGGAGCAGTTGTGTGAAGGCTTCCAGCCCACCGGCGGACGCACCGATCCCGACCACCGGAAAGGCCGGCGGCGGCCCGTCGGAGGGCGCAGGCGGCATCGAGGCAGCGGCGGCTGGCTTCGGTTTACGCTGCTTCGCCACGACTCATGACCGGGATGTTCACCGCGACTCGCTTTGCTGAAGGAATCGATTGGCTTGCGCCGGTGCGCACTGGAAAACGCGTCCCCGGAACGCGGTAAATGTACCCTCAATTCGTCCGAGCGCAGGGTAGTCCCGGCCACCTGATCGGCCTGTCGCGATACTGGCGATCTGCGGAGGGTGTCGGGCGGGTCCATCCAACCATCGGCAGAAATCTGCGACAGGGGCAAGTGCGACGGACCGTCCAACCGTCGGCGCAGAACTCGCGCGCGCCGCGACCGCTGGATTGCTTTGTCATAAGGAGGCGCGCTGCTCAGACACCTGCGCCTTCCTCTGGCCGGCCCCGTCGCACTTGCCCCGCCGGTGATTGTGGCGGCGCCGCTTGGCGGCTGTGCTGGTGCTGCTCGGCGATCGTCCTGGTGCTACGCAGTGTGCGATTACCTCAGCAATACGCGCGCGCCGGGGTTGTCGCAGCTTCTTGCACGCAGGGCTGCGAAGGCCTGGCCGTTGTTCTGGTCAAGGACAAAGGCCGTGACCGCGTTCCGGTAGATGAACGGCGTTGGGGTACTGCGGCCGCCAACGCCGGGCTTGCCGCCGATGCGACCGCAGACCCACGCCGCCGGCCATCGGCCGTCCTCCTTGGGTGGCAACACCACGACGACGGAGTCAAAGAACGCGGTCTCCGGGTGCTTGAGCAGCACAGTCAATGTGCGGCGGGCGGTATCGGCGAGGGCCGGCGCCTGCTGCGTGCGAAATGCCACGACCGAGTCGTCCTGGTGCCTGGCGATCGCCGTGCTATCTCCGACGGATGGCGCATTGGCGTGACCGCCGCACGCCGCGATCACGCATGCCGCCGCAACGCAGGGAACCCAGCCGCGCATCTGCAACCTCCCGTTCAGCGGTATGCGAATTCGCTACCGCGGCACAATCGGCAGTACGACATGCGTCGGGTGCGCCGCATCATGCACCAGCCGCTGATGCGCCACCACGAACGTTGAATCTGTCTCATTGTTTCCCCCGGTATTCAAGTTCCGGTCATACTTGGGAAACAGGGCCGACGAGATCGTCACTCGCAGCCGATGCCCGGGCTGGAACACCTTGGAGGTAAACCAGAGATCGAGATCGTAGCGCTCCACCTGACCCGGTACGAGCGGCACTTGACGGTCCATTCCCTTGCGGAATCGCGCCCGCGCAAAGCCGTCCTGCACGCGCTCCGCGTGGCCATCCGGGAAGACATCAAGGAGCATGACCGCCCAGTCGGTGTCGTGCGCGTCGCTCGACGCCCAGAGCGAGGCGGACATTTCGCCGGTTACCTCGATCGGCTTGGTGAGCGGCTTCGACGTGAACACCAGTTCGTCGCGGCGCGTCGCGTTCAAGGCCGTGTAGTCCTCGTTGAGCGATTCCTCCAGCTCGCGCGAATCGATCAGGTACGGCGTCGGATCGCCGGGATTGTAGGTGAACGTGTCCGAGGCAACCCCGTGCGGCGGTACCGTGTCGAGCACGCCGTTGCCGGCGCTCGTCTGCGCCGAACCGCCCGAGGAGACATACCAGTTGGTGGCGCGCGCCCGCTTGAGCGGCCACTCGTTCTCCGTGCGCCACGTGTTGTCGCCCTGTACAAAGATGTCGACCGGCGGCAGCTTGTCGACGCCGTTGTTCTTGCCAAGCAGATAGTGATCAAACCAGCGGAGCTGCAGATCGCGGTATTCGTACCGCGCATCCGGCCCAAAATCGCCCGCCACGTATTCGACGCCCTTGTGCGCATGCACGCCCATCACCAGGTGCCATGCCGGGTGGTTGGGGACCTTGAGAAGCGCGTCGGTGTAGTCGAGCGGCCCGCGCGAATCGTCGTGCCAGCCGGCCATCGAGAGCACCGGCACATTCACCTTGTTCATATACGTTGTCGCGGCATGCTCGCGCCAGTAGGCGTCGAGCGTCGGATGCGCGATCCAGCGATCCCAGATCGGCACGTCGCCGCAGCCGAGGCGCTGCGGCAGCGTCGACAGCGGGAGATGCGTGATGGCTTCGCCGATGTCCAGCTCGGCCGTGTTGGTCGCCATGTTGCGACCGCGCATGAGGCAGACCCAGTCCACGTTGATCGGTCCGAACGCCATCGCCGCATAGGGTACGATCCGCCACGGATCGGACGTCGCGGCCGATGGTGCAATCGCCGCGAGATGCGGCGGCGCGCTCACCGCCGCAAACCACGCGAGACGGCCTTCGTCGGAGTGGCCGATCAGGCCGACCTTGCCGTTGGCACCCGGCAGTTTGGCGGCCCACTCGACCGCGTCGTAGCCGTCCTGCATGTCCTTGCTGTAGTCGCCAAACCCCGCAAGGTCGCCGGTCGACTTCCCACGCTCCCGTACCAGCTGTCCCACAAAGATGTAGCCGCGCTGCGCCCACCAGCGTCCGGGCCCGGGATTGGATGCGCGGTATGGCGAGCGCTGCATCACCACGCCAAATGGGCCAGGGCCCACGGGCCGGACAATGTACGTCTCGAGCTTGACGCCATCGCGTGCCGTCATGAGCGTCGTGGTGTCGAGCACGGTCGCGTACTGCGAGTCCGACGCCGGCATCGTCCACACCTGGTGATCGGTCTCGACCACGCCGGGAGTTGCGCGGCGCACCAGACGGTAGCGGCGATCCGCCGGCCGATCGTTGTTGAATTGCACACCCACGAGCGTGTCGCCGTGCCACGCCGCGCGGAGCACGACAGTGGCGCTTTGGGTCAGGAAGACCGAATCCGCACTCGTCGTGACTTTGGTCACATTGAGCATCGACTGGCCCGTGCGACGCTTGAGCCAGCCCACGTTCGCCGAGTCGCTGCCGGCAAAGTGCGCAAATCCCATGCGGCGCCAGCCTTCAAATCCATAGTGCGGCTGCGCGCTCAGCGCGATGTAGACGTCCCATTCGCCGGCGAGATTCGTCGCCCGCCGATGCGGCGCGAGCGATGTGGCGGCCAGCGCGGTCGCGAGGCCAAGAACAAGACACCGGGCAACGCCCGCGCGCGAAGTCAACTGCGTCATGGTACTCCCCCAGTTTCTGTCATCAATTGCGGCCGCCGGCGTGCAGCGACCAGGATGCCCGCTCCCACCACATTCAGCACCACGATCACCGCGATGATCTTGAGCGCAAAGCCGGCCACGCTCGCGACCGCAATGATCGGAAAGACTGCAAGCACGACATAGAGCACCGTCATCAACAACCCGGACAGCGACGCCAGACGCAGGAAGGGCGAGGGCCGCGGCAGCACACCGCGCAAGCCGAAGAGGGGGATCGAGAACATTACCACATAGGTCAGCGCGTAGAAAATCCCGCCGGCGTTGAACAGCAGCTGGAACGCCTCCGCCTGACCGACTCCAATCTGGCTCAGCAGCGAAATGACAAAGGCAGACAGGGCGACGAGGAGGATTGAATTGACCGGGGTACGGAAGCGCGGGTGGAGCTTGCTGAAGGCGGCCGGGAGCAGGCGGTCCCAGCCCGCCACCATCGGGAGCCGGGTCACGGCCGTGAAGCTGACGCTCACCTGTGCGAGGCGCATGGCCAGGGTCATCAGGATCGCAATCGTCACCAGCGGGCCCGCAATCCCGAAGGGCCCGAAGCCGGCCCGGAGTACCTGCGGCATTGGTGCCACCAGATCGATATCGTTCCCCGGCACATAGGCCACGACCGTCGCGGTCCCCATGATGAACATGATCGCAATGATCGGCGCTGCGATATACACTGACCGCCGCAGCGCACTCGCCGGGGCGCGCGTCTCACCAGCCAGAATGGCGATGTACTCGAATCCCCCAAGTGCCCCGAAGCCGAGCTTTCCCAGAATATTCAGATTGAAGAGGGAGGCCTGGGGCATCGTGGCATGCAACGGATGAAACTCGTGCAGATGGCCGGTCGCGAGCCCGATGAACGGCAATACGATCAGGACGCCGAAGATGATCAGCATGAAGATGCCACCGATATTGTGCACCCACTTCCCCACCGCCAGTCCGATGGTCGCCGCGATCGCCATCAGCGTCAGAACCACTGCCGACGACAACGCGACGAACCAGAGGCTCGACGTCATCCACGCCGCACTCGGTCCGATCGCGTATGAGAGGTACGTGGCGCACTGGATACCGATCTCCGACGTGAAGACAATGACATACAGCCAGAGATTCCACGCGAGCAGGAAACCCACCACCGGATTGAAGCCCAGCTTGGCCCACTGATAGAGCCCGCCTTCGAGCGGCATCAGCTCATTGAGATAGATCACCACCGCGGCCATTGGCAGGTAGAAGAGCACGATGGCCAGCAGCCACAACACCACGTGCGCCGAGCCGAGTTTGCCGGCGACGCCGATCCAGGTGAGACCGATAATGAAGAGGATCTGCGTCAGCGCCAGATCGCGAACGCCAAGCTCCTTCTTGAGCACGGCGCTCTGCGCCTTGACGCGCGCTTCTTCCTGGGCAAGTGTCATTGCGACAGGCCGCCCAGACGGGTCCAGAGTCGCGCCCACGCGGCGAGCCCTTCGTGCAGGCGGTGCACGCGGAAGAACTCGTTCGGCGAATGGAAATCCTCGTCGCCGGTGGAAAACGAGAAATACACGGTGTCGAGCGCCATCACGCGCTGAAAGATCTCGGCGATGGGCACTGTGCCGCCCATGCGGACCATCAAGGGCTGCACGCCATACGTCTCCTCCAACGCCTGCTTCGCGGCCTCGAGCACCGGATGATCGCGCGCAACATGCGCCGGCCTGGCACCGTGATCGGCACGGCGCGTCGTCAACGTGACGCCAGCCGGCACATGCGACTCCAGGTGGCGGATCACCAGCGCCACGATGTCATCCGGCTCCTGATCGGGCACCAGGCGGCAGGTGATCTTGGCGTGCGCTTCCGAAGGGATCACCGTTTTCTGCCCCGGCCCCTGATAGCCACCCCACATGCCGTTGAGCTCGAGCGTGGGCCGCGTCCACTGGCGCTCGAGCGTGGTATGGCCCGGTTCGCCAAAAGCCGCCGGCGCCCCGACTTGCGCGAGATACGTTCGCTCATCAAACGGCAGCGCCGCAATGTCGGCACGCTCGGCGACACTCAACTCGCGCACGCGATCATAGAAGCCCGCCACCGCGACGCGGCCATCCGGCTGATGGAGTGATGCGACGAGTTGCGCCATCGCGTGCAGCGGGTTGGCGACGCTACCGCCATGTCGCCCGGAGTGCAGATCCTTGGCGGCACCCCGCACGGTGAACTCCAGCCCCGCAAGCCCGCGATTCGCCACGTTGAGCGACGGTTCATCGATCCGCCACATGGCGCCGTCGGCCGAGATCACGACATCTGCGGCAAGCAGCTCCCGATGCTCGGCTACAAAAGCCTCAAGATGCCGACTGCCGATCTCTTCTTCGCCTTCGATGAGAAACTTCACGTTGAGCGGCAACCCTCCCGCTTCCGCAAAGAACGCCTCGGCCACCTTGATCGGAATCAGCATCGGGCCCTTGTCGTCCGACACACCGCGCGCATGGAGGCGGCCCTCCCGCAGCGTGGGCACAAAGGGCGGACTCTCCCAGCGATCGAGAGGATCCTCGGGCTGCACGTCATAGTGCCCATAGATCAGCGCGGTGGGTGCTCCGGGCGCGCCAAGCCACTCGGCGTACACGATGCTCGCACCAGGAGTCGGCATCACGCGCACCGACAGTGGCCCCGCGGCCTTGAGCTTTGCGGCAACCCATGTGGCGGCGGCGGCGACATCGGTGGCGTGCGCGGGATCGGTGCTCACGCTCGGAATGCTCGCGAACTCGACCAGCTCGCCGAGAATCCGGTCGTGCCCCTGTTCGAGTCGCGCGAGCACGGCAGCGAGATCGGTCACTTGCCACCA
>DATAVM010000043.1:0-1847 GCA_036267775.1 Gemmatimonadales bacterium | reverse complement strand
TCAGACTTTGCGGAGCCGCTGACAGCAGCGATGCGGAATGCGCTGGAGCACCTTGATGGGCTTGGCGAGCGCGGCGTGGATGCGACGGTGACGCTGGAGGAGATGCGACGCCGCGTCGATCTGCCGCTTGCGGAAAAGGGTGTCGAGCCGACGCGTGTGATCGAGGAGCTGGTGCGTGCCGCCGAAGGCGCGGTGGTGGGCACGGCAGGACCGCGCTTCTTCGGTTTTGTGATCGGCGGATCGCTGCCGGCGGCGCTGGCAGCGGACTGGCTGACCTCGGCGTGGGACCAGAACGCCGGGCTGTATGTGATTGGGCCGGCGGCGGCTGTCATCGAAGAGGTTGCGGGCGGATGGCTGAAGTCGCTGTTCGATTTGCCGGCGGCCGCGAGCTTTGCGTTGGTGACCGGATGTCAGATGGCGCATGTGACGTGTCTGGCGGCGGCACGGCATGCGGTGCTTGCGCGGGCGGGATGGGATGTGGAACAGGATGGGCTGACCGGCGCGCCCGCGGTCCGCATCCTGACCAGCACCGAGCAGCATGTGACAGTGCCGCGAGCGGCGCGTGTGCTGGGGCTGGGGACAAGGTGCATCGAGACGCTGCCGTGCGATGAGCAGGGCAGGTTGCGCGCGGATGCGTTGGAGAGCGCGTTGAAAAAAGATGGTCAACTGCCGACGATTGTGGTGCTGCAGGCGGGCGATCTCAATCGCGGCGCGTTCGATGAGTTTCGCAAGCTGATTCCGCTGGCGCACGAGCAGGACGCATGGGTGCATGTCGATGGAGCGATGGGTTTGTGGTGTGCCGCGTCGCCGAAGTATCGATGGCTGCTCGATGGAGCGAATGAAGCGGACTCATGGAGCACCGACGGGCATAAGTGGCTGAACGTTCCGTACGACTGCGGGTATGCGTTTGTGCGCGACGCGGAGGCGCACTATGCGGCGTTCGGCGTGCACTCGGCGTACCTGGTGCAGGGTGCGGGCGCGCGCGACCAGGTGGATTGGACGCCGGAGTTTTCGCGGAGGGCGCGCGGATTTGCGACCTATGCGGCGCTGCGGCAGTTGGGACGGGAGGGCGTCGCCGAGCTGGTGGAGCGATGCTGTGAGATGGCGCGAGCGCTGGTGGAGCGGATTGCCGCACTGCCGGGGGCGATGGCGTTGTGCGAGCCGCTGATTAACCAGGGGATGGTTCGCTTTCACGATCCGACGCCAGGTGCGACGGAGGCCGATCACGACCGCTTGACGGATGACATCATGGCCGACATTCGCGTCACGGGCGAGGCGTTCTTTACCGGAACGACCTGGCACGGTATGCGCGCGATGCGGGTAAGCGTCTCCAACTGGCAGACGTCGCTCGAAGATGTCGATCGGACGGTGGAGTGCGTGGCGCGGGTGCTGGAGACGGCGCATGTGAAGCGGGGTCAACCGCGCTGAGGGTGTGCACGCCAATGAAGAACGGAGGTCCGGGCAGCGTTAGGTCTGCCTCTACTTCGCCATCTCCGCACCACGCAGCCAGCGGTTCGCCGGCTCGGTGAACCAGCGCGCCAGTGCCCACGCGAGGGGCGCGGATGCAAGCACAATCCCGAGGACAAACAGGCCGATCACAGGACGCGAGGCGCCGTGGGGGAACTTCCACGCAAAGAGCGCAACGCCGGCCATCACCACAAACTCGTGCGAGAGATACAGCTCGTAGCTGTGGCGGCCGAACCAGCGCAGCGGCGCGGTCCATCGGAGGCCATGGGACCGGCGCAGGGTCACGGCCGCGATGACGAGACAGACGGAGAGAGCGAGCAGCGAGTCGTCCGTTCCGCTGCGGCCGAGCAGGCGCAGGACCGCCCAGCGCGGCCAGATCG
>DATAVM010000042.1:0-3263 GCA_036267775.1 Gemmatimonadales bacterium | reverse complement strand
GACGCGAGCAAACTCTGGTGGGACGTGCGGCCGCATCACAAGTTCCCCACGCTCGAGTTCCGCGTCTGCGATGTCTGCACTCGCGTCGACGAAGCGGTCTGCATTGGCGCAATCTTCCAGGCGATCATTGCAAAGCTCTGGAAGCTCCGCTGCGACAACATGACCTTCCGCCAGTACTCGCCCAATCTGATTGAAGAGAACAAGTGGCGGGCGCTCCGCTTTGGACTCGATGGCCGGCTGATCGACTTTGGCCACGGTGTCGAAATGCCGGCGCGTGAGCTCATGCGCGAGCTGCTCGAGTGGTTCATTGAGGACGTGGTCGACGAACTTGGCAGCAAGAACGAAGTGGCGTACGCCTATCGGATCCTGCACGAAGGCACCAGCGCCGACCGCCAGCTCGCCACCTTCCGCGAGACCGGCGACTTGAAGCAGGTGGTCGATCAGCTGGTGCGCGAAACGGCGGAGGGCGTGCGATGAGCCCGCGGCCACTGATCGGCATCACCACGCAGACGCTGCACGCGATTGAATCAGTGCCCGCCGATCTCCCCGCATCGTGGGTCATGAATCAGCGGTACGTGCACGCAGTGCGCGCCGCGGGTGGCGTGCCGGTCCTGATTCCACTCCTCGCCGACGATCCTGCCACACTGCGCGATCTCTACGACCGGCTCGATGGTCTGCTCCTGCCCGGCGGTGTCGATGTCGATCCCGCGCAATACCACACGGCGCCTCATCCCGCGCTCGGTCGCCTCGACGCCGACCGCGATGCCGTCGAGCTCGAACTCGCCCGCTGGGCCGTCGCCGACAACAAGCCTCTCCTCGGCCTCTGTCGCGGCCTGCAAGTCCTCAACGTCGCCCTCGGCGGAACCCTCTGGCAGGACATCGCGAGTGAGCGTGCCGATTCGATCAAGCACGACTACTACCCCACCGCCGGCTGGTCGCGCGATCATCTCTCGCACCCGGTTGATGTGGAGCGCGGCTCGCGCCTGGGGCATGCCATGCGCGGCGGCAACGTGGCAGTGAACTCCATGCACCATCAGGGAATTCGCGATCTGGGACGCGGCCTCGTGGCTACCGCGATCGCACCCGACGGCCTCATCGAAGCCGCAGAGGGAACGGGTGCGGGGTACGCGGTCGCGGTGCAGTGGCACCCGGAGATGTTCGCGGTGGGCGAGCAATCGGTCGGGAAGCTGTTCGAGGATTTTGTAGAAGTGGCAGCCGCGCACTAGCGACACGCATTGGTTGCCACTCTGAGGCCGAGATTCTTCGCTGCGCTCAGAATGACAACCAAAACCTCACGCCTTCCCGCGCCACAGATACGACAGCTTGACAAAGAAATCACTCTGCAGCGGCGCCAGCCGCGGCCGCCCCACGAGATCCGGCTGCTGGTCGATAGTGCCGTAGCCGAGATAGACGACGGTGCCAGGATTGGGGAGATAGGTAAAGAGAAAGTTGGTCTGCAGATCGCCGGTATGAAATGCGGCGGCTCGTGAGTATACGCCGGTGACGGGATCGCGCAGCACCAGCGGAAGATTGGTACGTCCATCGTCGCGCAGCGAATCCTGGACATCCAGCGCATACTGTGAGATCACGCGCAGCTGAAACGCGCGCGATAGTTGATACTGCACCGTCGCCACCGGCACGATCTGCGTCGACACGCGCGTGCCGTCGCTCGGCCGGTACACCTGTGTACCGTTGTACTGGAGGTTCACCAGCAGGTGCGACGTGGGCCGGTAATCCACGTTGATGGACGCGACCAGCAGCCGCGCCGACGCCCATTCGAAATAGTTCTCGTCGTTGAGGCCCGCAAGGAAATAGGCGAACAGGTCAAAGTGCCGCCACGTCGGCGTGTTGCCGGTGAGGACGTAGTCGTGATTTGGAAGACGATTGCCGCCAACAAACGGCGTGATGCTGCCGTCGGTGTGCTGCACACCGTAGTTGGTGTAGATCGAGGGATCGTAGCTGAAAGTCTCGGTAAAGAACGATGCACCGCCGCCCCAGCCCCCCTTGAGACTGCCGGTCAGATTGAAATGCAGATAACGGTTCTGGATGGCGCCGCCATGCATGAGGCTGTCGTACAGCCAGTGCCCCTGCACCTGCACCTCTCCCGTCAGCGATTGCATGGCGCCGTGCGGCCAGAGCCACGTGTAACTGTTGGAGAGACTCGCGTTGGCCACACCGGCCTGCGAGATGAATCCGGCCTTGGTCATGAAGTCGGGGTCGATCCCCGAGACGCTATAGTTCATCCGGAAGTGCCGGCCGTCACGGCGGTAGCCCATGGACCAGAGCGGTGCCGTCGTGGTGACGCCGTCGGTCACGTCGTGCGATACCGCACCGGCAAAGGACACGGCGTTCACCTTATCGAGGACGATGCGGCCGTCGAGATCGAAAACCCGGTTGGCATCGGGCCCGTCGTGCTGCTCGGTCCAGAGCGCACCGAGGCGCGAGCCGGGTCCCAGGTCGCGCGCGATGCGCACAATACCAAAGAGCGGATTGTCGCCGTGGTTGGACGCATCCTGGTCGTCGACGGCCGCCATGGCGCCCACCTGGAGGTCGTTCACTTTGCCCGCCACCTTGCCGGCAAAGACTGGCTGCTCGATGCGCCGCGTGTAGATCAGATTGGCCGGAGCATCGAATTGCTCGATGCCGTCGAGAAAGAACGGCCGCTTTTCGGGATAGTAGATCGCCTGCCGCGGATCGAACGCGAATTGCGTGACGTCGCTTTCCACCTGCGAGAAATCAGGATGCACGGTCGAGAGCAGTGTGAGGTTGGGCGTGATGCCGTAGCGCAGGTCGCCACCGACCTGCGGACGGCCGCCGGTGTATTTCCAGTTGGTCACGTTGTCCGGGACTGGCCCGTACGCCACGCGCGACGTCACCGTGGGAATCACATCGAGGACATGCCCGGGATCGAGCGCGGTAAGCCCTTCCAGCCGTCCCGACTGCGCCAGAAATGACGACGCGCCCCGCTTGACCGGCGTCCACGTCTGCTCCTCGCCCGACCGATGGACCACCCGCAGCACGTTGATCCCCCAGGTCTGCGTCTTGGCACGCTGAATCCTGAGACTCTTGAGCGGAATGCGGATTTCCACCTCGTAGCCTGTGGGCGTCAGGTGTCCCTTGGATTCCCAGACAAAGTCCTGCGACAGATCGGGCGGCTGCCGAGTCTGCGCCGCACAGTTGGAACCGTTGCAGGAAATGCTGCCGTTTTCATTGACCGCGCCGTCAGCCTGCACGCCAAGAGCGTTGACCGCAAAGAAGCTCGC
>DATAVM010000041.1:0-42328 GCA_036267775.1 Gemmatimonadales bacterium | reverse complement strand
TTGAGCATCGGCTACCCCTGGACTGGCTGCGTGCGGAACGCGCGCAGCAGTTCGACAAAGCCATCTTCGAGATCGAGATCGGATACGTCGCGCAACACCACACCGGATCGCCCGAACCACTCCGACATCGCCGGTTGCCATCCGCGCACCACCCACGTCTCGGCCATTCCGCCATCACGCTCGCGCGCGAGCACGGTGAACGGCGCATCGGCCGGGAACGTTGCGCTCTCCGCGTGCACGCGCAGGCGCTTGTTGCCGTTGCGAAACGCGTCCATCGGCAGTTCCACCACCAGGCGCCCGCGATCCATGACGCCGACCCAGTCGCAGAAGCGCTCGAGTTCATGCACCAGGTGGCTCGACACGAGCACCGTTGCCTTGTGCGTGGACACGTAATCGAGGAGTGCCGCGAGCACATCGCGCCGCACGACCGGATCGAGGCCATCCATCGGCTCGTCGAGCATCAGGAGATCGGGGCGTTGGCAGAGGGCCAGCAGCAGCATCAGCTTGGCGGTCTCGCCCTTGGACAACCCACCGACTCTCTGGCGCGGCAGGAGGCGAAACTCGCCGAGGAGTGCCGTCGCCCATGCGTCGTCCCAGTGCGGATAGAACGCGCGATGGTACGCCATGGACTCGCCCACGGTGAGATAGCGATAGAGCTGTGGGCGATCCGGCAGCACGCCGGTGCGCGCGAGCACCTCCGGCAAGCCCGCCGGAATGGTGTGACCGAGCACAGCGATGGTCCCCGAGTCGGGACGCAGCAAACCCAGCAGCAGGCGGATGGTAGTGGTCTTGCCGCAACCATTGGGACCGAGAAAGCCGTAGATCGCACCGGCCGGCACGTTGAGCGCAAGATCGTGAATGCCGAATTCACGACTGGTCTGATAGTTGAGCCCGCGGGTTTCGATCGCTGCACTCACGCGCCACCTCCGTCGAGTTCGTCACGCATCGCCTGTTCGAGTTCTTTGGCCGAAAGCCCCAGCGATGCGCCGTCGGCCAGCATCTGCCGCGCGAGGCGCCGCGCCTGCGCAATGCGCTCGCGGTTGCGGCCGTCGGCCGGAACGGCCTTCACGAAGGTCCCCGCGCCCTGCCGGAGCTCGACAAAGCCCTCGTCATCGAGCGCACGATATGCCTGGACCACTGTGGCGGGATTGATGCGGGCCCGTGTGGCGAGCTGTCGCACCGAGGGCAGGAGATCGCCCACACGCAGCTCACCGGTCGCCACCGCGGTCTTGACGCGGAGAGCGATCTGCTCGTAGAGCGGCACAGCGCTGCGGGGATCGAGGTCGTCGAACATGGGCTCCGATACTGTATCACTGTACCGATACAGTATCGGCTTGGGCGGGCTCTGTCAACAGGCGCCCCGGCGATCCCGGGGCGCGGCAGGTTGCTGGCGGCCTATTCCCTGGGCTTGCTCGCCCGGTCGATGAAGGCGCTGATGTTGCCCTTGAGCTTGGCCAGGTCCTCATCGTGCACGTACATCATGTGCCCGGCCATGTAGTACTTGAGCTGGATGTTCGACACCAGCTTGGGCGACAGGCCCAGGTGGTCGCGCGTGTATTCCGTGGCAAAGAACGGTGTGGCGAGATCGAAGTATCCGTTCTCGATCTCGACCTGCAGATTGGGATTGGTGAGAATCGCCTGCGCCAGGTCGGGCTCGGTGTTGGGACTCGAGAGCGACTGGCCGTTGCGCCGCCAATCCCAGGCGCCATTCGCCTCGCCGCTGAGCGGCACATACGCGCGGTCGGGCACGCTGTACTTGAGTTCGTCGCGAATGTAGCTGTTGAACGCAGCGGTGTAGGCACCGCTGATCGCGTCGGATTGCGGATCGGATCCCGCGAACTCGCTCAGCAGGTCGCCGTTGGGGCCGGCAAACCGCGCATCGAGACGCCCGGTGGTGAGCCCGCGACTCCGCAGCAGTTCCGCGGTAAACTGCGGCTCGGAGACGCGCAGGTCGGCGCGCATGATGTAGTCCTCGCTCAACCCGGTGAAGCGCGCCAGTTGTGCCGCCACGGCGGCTTTCTCCGCCGGCGTGATCGACGAGCCCTTCATCAATGCGCTGGCATAATCGCCGGCCGCGTACTTGCGCGCCTGATCGACGAATGCCGGAAGATCCGGCGCGTCCTTGACCAGCTTGTGATACCACGCCGTCGCCGCGAACGATGGCAGGTAGACGAGATAGTCGATGTCGTTGCCGGGCGGATAGAAGATGGTATTGACGTCCAGGACCGACGAGATCAGGACAATCCCGTTGATCGTCATGTTGTCGTGGTTCTGCAGATAATTGCCGAGTGCGGCCGAGCGGAAGGTGCCGTAGCTCTCGCCAATCAGGAACTTGGGCGAATTCCAGCGGCCGTTGCGCGTCACATACCGATTGATGAATTGGCCGATCGAGCTCACGTCCTGATCAATGCCCCAGAAATCCTTGGTCTTCCCCTTGCCCACCACATGACTGAAGCCCGTGCCGACGGGGTCGATGAAGACCATGTCGGTCTTGTCGAGCAGGGTGTTGGCATTGTCGCTGAGCTGATACGGGGGCGGCGGCGTGTACTCGGCGTCGCGCGTGGCCACGCGCCGCGGGCCAAACGCGCCAATGTGCAGCCAGATGGAAGCCGAACCCGGACCGCCGTTGTAGATGAACGCGACGGGCCGTTGCGCGGCGTCGTGCACATCGCTGCGCGTGTACGCGGTGTAATAGAGGAGTGCAACGGGATCGCCGTCGGCGTTCTTGAGCAGAATGTTCCCGATGGTCGCCTTGTAGGGAATGGTCTGCCCGCCGATGTGCGCCACATGTTCGGTGACGGACGAATCTTCCCTCGGCGGTGTCGTATCTGTCGCCTTGCTGCTGTCCGCACCCTTGTCGCCACCCTGCGCCATCACCGGCGCTGCCACGCAACAGACCGCGAGCAGTGCCGGGGCCATCCGGTCCCATCGTGCCTTCATGCCATCCTCCTCTAAGGGGAATGCCGCGCTAAAGGATGTACTTGCGGAGATCGTCGTTCTGTACGAGGGCGGTCAGGCGGCTCCGCACCGTATCGGCATCCAGGCGGACCACGCGCGTCGTGCCGTCGGGGAGATCAAAGAGCAGGTCCTCGACCAGCGCCGCCATGACGGTATGCAGGCGCCGCGCGCCAATGTTCTCCATGCGATCGTTGGCCAGCCAGGCCGTGCGAGCGATTTCCGCAATGGCGTCGGTGGTGAACTCCAGGGTGCATCCCTCAGCCGCCACAAGTGCGGCGTACTGACGAGTGAGGGCATTCTCGGGCTCGGTGAGAATGCGCACAAAGTCCTTTTCGGTCAGCGGCTCCAGCTCCACGCGAATCGGGAAACGCCCCTGCAGCTCGGGAATCAGATCCGATGGCTTGGACACATGGAACGCGCCTGCTGCAACAAAGAGCACATGATCGGTGCGGACATAGCCGTAACGCGTCTGCACGGTGGATCCTTCCACCAGCGGCAGGAGATCGCGCTGCACGCCCTCGCGAGAGACATCCGGACCGGCGTTGCCCTTTTCGCCGGCGATCTTGTCGATCTCGTCGATGAAGATGATGCCGTGATTCTCCACGCGATCAAGCGCTTCGTTCACCGTTTCGTCCATGTCGACGAGCTTCCGGAGCTCGTCGTCTTCGAGTACGCGCCGAGCGTCGGGGATGCGTGCGCTGCGGCGCTTTTTCTTCTTCGGCAGCAGATCCATGAGCCAGTCGGCAAAGGCCGACTCCGGTCCTTCCTGTGCATCGGGCGAACGAAAGGAATCGGGCGCCGGATAATTCTGCGGCGTCACCTCGATCTCGACTTCGCGCTGATCGAGGAGTCCCTCCTGCAACTGCGTGCGGAGCTTCTCGCGCGACGCCTTGCGCCGTTCCTTGAGCGCTTCGTCGGCGTCGTCCACGGCGATGGGCGGCAGCAGCAGATCGAGCAGTCGTTCGGTGGTGCGCGCTTCCGCCTGCGGCCAGACCTCGTCCTCGCGCTCGGCGCGCACCAGCGAGATCGCGGCATCGACCAGGTCGCGCACCATGGATTCCGCATCGCGACCCACGTAGCCCACTTCGGTGAACTTGGAGGCTTCTACCTTGATGAATGGTGCGCCGGCCAGTCGCGCGAGACGCCGGGCGATCTCGGTCTTTCCGACACCGGTGGGCCCGATCAGGATGATGTTGCTCGGCGTGATCTCGTCGCGGATCGTTTCGGGCGCCTGCGACCGGCGCCAGCGATTGCGGATGGCAATGGCGATCGCGCGCTTGGCAGCCGCCTGGCCCACGATGTAGCGATCGAGTTCGCCCACGATCTGCCGCGGCGGAAGTTCTTCGAGCCAGGGCAGCGGCTCGGGCGGCGGTGTGGCAGGGCCGGTCATGACGCGCCCAGCTCGAGCACCGAGATGTGCTGATTGGAAAAGATGCAGATCTCGGCGGCGATGTTGAGGCTGCGCTCGACGATCGTGCGCGCGTTGAGGCGTTCGTCGGGATAGAGCGCCCGCGCGGCCGCGAGCGCATACGTGCCGCCCGAGCCCACAGCCAGAATGCCGTCATCCGGCTCGATCAGCTCACCGGTACCGCTCAGCAGAAACAGGTGCTCCACGTCGGCGACCACGAGCAGCGCTTCGAGACGGCGCAGCATGCGGTCACTGCGCCAGTCGCGCGCAAGTTCGGTCGCGGCGCGCGTGAGGTTGCCCGGATAGCGGTCGAACTTCTCCTCAAAGCGCTCGAAGAGTGTCAGCGCATCGGCCACCGAACCGGCAAAACCGGCGAGAATGCGCCCACCCTTGAGCGTGCGCACCTTGGTGGCCCGCTGCTTGATGACGGTGTCGCCGATCGAGACCTGGCCATCGCCGCCGAGGGCGACACGGCCGTCCTTGCGAACGGCGATGATGGTGGTGCCGTGAAAGGTGGCTGACACGCTTCCTCCCGGTGGTGAACGCTAGCCCCGATGACCGGTGCCGCGGGCTCGCGGGTGCGCTTCGAGATAGACCTTCTTCAAATGCGTGACCGACGTGTGCGTGTACATCTGCGTGGTCGACAGCGAGGCATGCCCCAGCAGCTCCTGCACCGCCCGGAGATCGGCCCCGGCATTGAGCAGATGTGTGGCAAAGGTGTGCCGCATCGAATGCGTGTGCATTCCCTCGGCGCCGATCGCGTCGTAGAGCCGGTGCATCCGCCGCTGCACGGTGACGGCGCTCAACCGCTTGCCGCGGGATCCCACAAAGACCGCCTGACGATCGGCGCCGGCCAGCCGCACCAGCGGCTCGCGAAGCACAAGGTAGCGCCGCAACACCAGACTCGCCCGCGTACCCACCGGCACGATCCGCTCCTTGCGTCCCTTGCCCATCACGCGGACCTGATCGCTCAGCAGATCGAGGCGATCGACGTCGAGCATGCGCAACTCGGACAGCCGGAGTCCCGACGAATAGAACAGCTCGAGCATCGCGAGGTCTCGCACGGCACCGGCATCTCCCGCCTGAGCCACCGCTTCCGCATACGCAAAGAGCTGCGTCACCTGGTCCTGCAGGAGATGACTGGGCAGGCGCTTCTCGAGCTTGGGCGCGCGCGTGGCGCGGATGGCGGGCGTGTCGATGTCGTGGTGCACATGCAGCCAGCGGTAGAACGAGCGCACGGCGGACAGTGTGCGCGCCGCCGACCGGCGCGCCAGTCCGCGACGTTCGAGCTCGCCAAGAAACCCGCGCACCATCGGCCGGTCCACCGCGGCGAATTGCCACGCGGCATTACCGTGGCGTCGATCGAGATATTCGCAGAACGCATCGAGATCGCGCCGATAGGCCTTGAGCGTGTGGGGCGACTGGTCGCGCGCCTTCTCGAGATGGACGAGAAAGGCATCGACGAACGCGCGATTCACAGTGCGGCCAGCCATGTCGCAAAGTCCTGTCGCGCGCGCTCCGCCATCGCCGGCTTGCGATCCGCCTTGGCCGTCTTCCCTTCGAGCGGATCGAGGAGACCAAAGTTTGCGTTCATCGGCTGGAAATGTTCCGGCTCCGCGTCGCGCAAGTAGCGCAGCAGTGCGCCGAGCATCGTGGTGGCGGGCGGAATGGCGAGCGTCTTGCCCTCGAGCACGCGCGCGAGATTGATCCCCGCCAGCAGTCCCGTGCCGATCGACTCGGTGTATCCCTCGACGCCGGTGAGCTGTCCCGCAAAAAAGAGCGGGGCACCCTCGCGCGCCATCAGCCCGGGTCCGAGCGACGCCGGCGAATTGATGTAGCTGTTGCGGTGAATACTGCCGTAGCGCAGGAACTCCGCGCCCGCGAGTCCTGGGATCGCGCGGAAGACGCGCTGCTGCTCGGGAATGCGGAGACGCGTCTGGAAGCCGACAAGGTTCCACATCTGGCCGTGACGGTCTTCGCGCCGCAATTGCACCGCGGCATATGGCTCCTTGCCGGTGCGTGGATCGTGCAGGCCGATCGGCTTCATCGGACCAAAGCGCAATGTCTCGCGGCCGCGCTTGGCCATCTCCTCCACCGGCAGGCAGCCCTCGAAGTACGGCACGGCATCGAATTCATGGCCGTGAAACTGGTCGGCCGCCGTCAGCGCATCGATGAACGCTTCGTAGCCGTCCCGGGTGAACGGCGCGTTGAGATAGTCGTCGCCATCGCCCTTGCCCCAGCGCGAGCGCGCGTAGAGCACGTCGTGATCGAGCGACTCGTTGCTCACGATCGGCGCAATCGCATCGTAGAAGGCAAGCGCGTCCTGGCCAAGCCGCTCCTGAATGGCGGTCGCGAGCGCGGCGGACGTGAGCGGTCCGGTCGCGACGATTCCCGGCCCGGGGAGCGCGGTTGCCTCGCCGCGCGCGACATGGATGCGCGGATGCGCACTCACACGCGCATGCACCAGCGTCGAGAAAACGTCGCGATCGACCGCGAGCGCCGCACCACCGGGGACGCGCGCTTCGTCCGCAAGCGGCAACAACAGCGAGCCAAGATCGCGCAGCTCGGCCTTGAGCAGGCCGTGCGCGTTGCCGAGTTCCACGGACTTGAAGGAATTGCTGCAGACAAGCTCGCCGAGACGGTCGGTCTGGTGTGCGGCGGTGCGCACGACCGGACGCATCTCCACCAGCTCGACGTCATACCCGCGTTCCGCCAGGGCCCAGGCGGCTTCAGAGCCGGCGAGACCACCGCCGACCACCGTCACCTTCATGACGACGGAACGCGACGCCGTGTGCGGGCGCCGCCGCGTCCGGCACTCTTGGGCGCCTTCCCCTTTTCCGCGAGCAATGCCACCGCCGCGTCGAGCGAGAATTGCTGCGGATCGGCGCCGCGCGGGAGCGACGCGTTGAGGTCGCCATGCTTGACGTACGGACCATACTTGCCGTCGAACAGCTGCACCGGCTTGCTGTCGGCCGGATGCGCACCGAGCTCGCGCAACGGCGTCGCATTCGCACCGCGCCGGCCGCGCTGCGCCTTGGGTTCTGCCAGCAGCTGCAGTGCACGCTCGAGCGACACAGTGAGCACGTCGTCGCCGGCCTTGAGCGACCGGAAGTCGGCGGTACCCTTGCCGAGATCGTGAAGAATGTAGGGACCGAACCGGCCAAGACCCGCTTTGACCGGACGGCCACTCTCGGGGTGATTGCCCAGCAGCCGTGGCAATGCGAGGAGCCCGATCGCCATCTCGAGTGTCGCATCTTCGGGCTTCACACCCTTGGGGAGCGATGCGCGCTTGGGCTTCTTGTCGTCGGAAACTTCACCGAGCTGCACGTACGGACCGTACTGGCCTTCGATGACGTAGATCGGCTCGTTCGTTTCGGGATGCACGCCCACCGATGGCGGACCTTCCGCGCGCTGACGCAGCAGCGTTTCCACACGTTCGGGACTGATGTCTGCCGGTGTCGCATCTCGCGGCAGCGATGCACGCAGCGGCTCGCCGTTTTCCTCACGCTCGACGTACGGCCCGAAACGTCCAATGCGCACCGTCGCGCCCAGTCCGTCGAGGGCAACCACGCGCGCTTCGGCAGGCTTGATGTCGCGTTCGCCGCGTGCAGTCTGCTCCTGCAGCCCTTCAGATCCGAGATAGAACTTGCGGAGATATTCGAGCCAGAGGCCGTCGCCCGCGGCGATCTCATCGAGATTGTTTTCCATCTCCTTGGTGAATTCCACATCCACCAGGTGACCAAAGTGCTTGATCAGCAGATCGGTGACGGCGAACGCCGTGAACGTGGGCACCAACGCCTGTCCCTGTCGCACCACGTAGCCGCGATCGACAATCGTGCCGATGATGCTCGCGTAGGTGGACGGCCGGCCCACGCCGTTCTCTTCGAGCGCCTTGACGAGGGACGCTTCGGTAAAGCGCGCCGGCGGCTTGGTCTCGTGACCCACCGGCTCGAGCGCGCGACACGCCGGCGTATCGCCAACGGCCAGCGGCGGCAGCGGCGTGTCCTTGTCTTCGAGCGCCGCCTCGGGATCGTCGGAGCCTTCCACGTACGCGCGGAGGAACCCGGCAAAGTCGGTGCGCAGGCCGCTGGCCTTGAACGTGGTGTTGAGGGCAGAGATCTCCACGGTGGTACTGGTCTTCCGCGCATCGGTCATCTGCGACGCGACGGTGCGCTTCCAGATCAGATCGTAGATCGTGAACTCTTCGCCGTCGAGACCGGTCTCTTCTGGGGTGCGGAACGTGGCGCCCGCGGGACGGATCGCCTCGTGCGCTTCCTGCGCGTTGGCCACCTTGTTGGCGTAACGGCGCGGCGATTCGGGCAGATACTCCTTGCCGTACAGCCGTCCCACAAACGAGCGCGCGGCGTTGATCGCCTGATCCGACAGCGCCACCGAGTCGGTACGCATGTACGTGATGTAGCCGCGCTCGTAGAGGCGCTGCGCGACCTGCATCGTCTGTTTGGCGGAATACCGGAGCTTGCGATTGGCCTCCTGCTGCAGCGTCGATGTGGTAAACGGCGCGTACGGCCGCACCGTGCGCGGCGATTCTTCCACGCTCGTCACGCGCCATGCTGCTCCTGCAAGCCGCTCCACGAGTGCTTTTGCCGTTGTCTCGTCGAGGAGCACCACGTCGCTGTCCTTGGCGAGGCGCCCCGTCTGCTCGTCAAAGTCCTTGCCGGTGGCGAGCCGCTTGCCGTCGAGTGCGATCATTCCCGCGTCGAAGGTTTCCTTCTGCCGCTCGAGCGTGGCGGTCAAATCCCAGTAGCTGCCGGTGCGGAACGCGAGGCGTTCGCGCTCGCGATCGACAATCAACCGAGTTGCGACCGACTGCACGCGACCGGCCGACAGACCGAACGCGACCTTCTTCCACAGCAGCGGCGACAGTGTGTATCCCACCAGCCGATCGAGAATGCGTCGCGTTTCCTGCGCATGCACCAGATCGAGATTCACCTCGCGCGTGTGCGCCAGCGCCTCTTCGATCGCTTCGCGGGTGATTTCGTGGAACACCATGCGCTGCACCGGAATCTTCGGCTGCAGCACGTCGAGCAGGTGCCAGGAAATGCTCTCGCCTTCGCGGTCTTCGTCGGTGGCCAGGTAGAGCTTGTCCGCGTCCTTGAGGAGTTCCTTGAGCTCTTTCACCACCGGCCGCTTGTCCGCCGGGATGACATACAATGGTTCGAAATCATTCGCGACGTTCACCCCGAACCGCGCCCACTCCTCCCCCTTGTAGCGTGCCGGAATCTCCTTGGCATCGCCCGGGAGATCGCGCACATGGCCCATCGACGCTGCGACCGTATAACCGTCCGGCAGAAAACCGCTGATCGTTCGCGCCTTGGTCGGCGACTCCACGATGACGAGCGCACGGCCCAGCCCACCGCCCGGGCTCGCGGCCCGCGCGCGCGCTGCTTTCGATTTTGTTGCGGCCTTCTTGCGAGTCGCCATGTCGGTTCCGGAACGGGGGCGGGACAGCCCGCCCGCCACCACTAATAGTCGCCCTTGCCGCACCGGGGCAAGGCGTGATTCTGCAAGTCATTGTCAGTCAACTAGTTACCATCCGGCCAATCGTCTGGCCTCCCGGACCACCGCCTGAGCGACCGTTTCCGGCGGGTCATTGCCGGCCGGAATGTCCGCTGCGGCGCGGGCATAATGGCCTTCCCGTGCGGCCAGGAGCGCCGTCAAACGGTCCTCCAGACCGTCACCGGCCAACAGCGGACGGTCGGTCGTTCCCACGAGACGGCGAGCGGCAACGGCAGGCGATACAGATAAATAGAGGACCACCGCGCTACCCGCCGCCGCCAGATTCCCCGGCTGCGCCAGCCACCCCGCTCCGGCCGCGACGATCTGCGGCGGCCCAGCCAGAACCGAGGCGAGCGCCGCCCGCTCCAAGTCGCGAAAGTGGGCCTCGCCCTGGTCCGCAAAGATGTCGGCAATCGACTGCCCGGCCCCTTGCACCACACGCGCATCCAGATCGCACCACGACGATCCAAGCTCAGCGGCCGCGATCGCCGCCACGGTGGTCTTTCCGGCTCCCGGAAGGCCCGCGAGGATGACGGTGCGTCGGGCGCTCAGTCGCCCGCCGGTGCCGCGGGGGCGTCGCGCACGGCAATCCAGCGCTGGCCCGCGGCCGCGAGATAGCTGTCGAGATTGCGCCGCGTCTCACCAAGCGAATCGCCGCCGAACTTCTCCAGCATCGCGTCCGCAAGCACGAGCGCGACCAGCGCCTCGGCGATCACGCCCATCGCCGGCACCGCGGTCACGTCCGAACGTTCGCTCTGCGCATTCGCTTCGCCACCGGTGGCGAGATTGACGGTCTTGAGCGGCGACATCAACGTCGAGATCGGCTTCATCGCCACGCGCACCACGAGCGGTTCGCCGGTGGTCATGCCGCCTTCGAGACCACCGGCGTTGTTCCCCGCGCGACGAAATCCCGCGCGCGGATCGGCCGTGCCAGTCGCGGCGTCATTCGCGACGATCGGATCATGCACCTCGGAACCCGGGCGCCGCGCGGCTTCGAAGCCCATGCCGATCTCGACGCCCTTGACCGCGGGGATCGACATCAGCATGCCGGCAAGGCGGCCGTCGAGCTTCCGATCCCAGCTCACGTGACTGCCGAGACCTACCGGCAAACCGCGCGCAACGACTTCGATCTCGCCGCCGAGCGTGTCGCCGTCCTTCTTGGCGCGATCGATCCGTGCGATGATCGCCGCTTCCGCGACCGGATCGAGCGTGCGCACTTCGGACGCATCACTCGCGGCGTTGAGCGGTGTCGGCAACGGTGACGGCACTGTCGCACGAATCCCGCCGAGTGCGAGCAGGTGCGAGCCGATATCGACGCCCAGCTCTTCGAGCAGGCGCCGCGCGATCGCGCCGGCGGCCACGCGGGCAGCGGTCTCGCGGGCGGATGCACGCTCGAGAATGTCGCGCGCATCGAGGCGATCGTACTTGAGCACGCCCACCAGATCGGCGTGACCGGGCCGCGGCCGCGTCACACGCCGGCGCCGGAGCTCTCCAGGCGTGCCTTCGGCGGCCATCACGTCTTCCCAGTTGGCCCAGTCGCGGTTGTGAATCAGCATCGCGATGGGGGAGCCGAGCGTTTCGGAAGCCCGCACGCCGGCTATCCACTCGATCCGGTCCTGTTCGATCTTCATCCGCGCGCCGCGGCCGTAGCCCTGCATGCGGCGCCCGAGCTCGCGGTCCACCGCCGCTGCATCGACGGCCAGGCCGGCCGGCACGCCCTCGACGATCACGACAAGCCCCTTGCCGTGCGATTCACCGGCGGTCGTGAAGCGCAGATGCATGACAGAACACTCCCGTTGAGACCCATGACAGGCGGACCGTACCGGATGACAATACGCGGGCCCCGGCCAAAATGCACGAAGCGCCCGGCGAGATGCCGGGCGCTTCGTTATTCCCGCGAGCCGCCGTCAGTTGGACGTCGGATCGTCCACGATGCGCGGCGTCACCATGATCACCAGGTCCTGCCGGTGTTCCTGGTTAGTCGTGTAGGAAAAGAGCGAGCCGATGAACGGCAGGTTGTTGAGCAGCGGGATGCCCTGACGGTTCTTGGTCACCGTGGTCACGATCAGGCCGCCGATCGTGGCCGTTTCGCCGTCGTTGACGAGCATCTTGTTGATGCTGTGCTGAATCGGAATGTCAAAGCCAAGATCCGCCGACGCCAGCGGCTGCACCGACGACCGCTCGACTTCCAGATCCAGTACGATCTGGCGATTCGCGGTCACGTGCGGCGTGGCAATCAGCTTGATGCCGGTTTCCTTGAACTGCACGTTCGCGCGTGGCGCGCCGGTTCCGAGCGAGGCGGCGTCGATAACACGCACCGGCGTCTGCTCACCGGAGATGATCTGCGCCTGCTTGTTGTCCAGCGTCTCGATCGTGGGCTGCGCTTCGACGTCCGTCAGTTCCGTCTGCGACAGTGCGCTCAGGAACGACGAGATCGAGAAGCCGCCAATGGCGGTCGAGAAGACCAGGTCCAGCGCCGAGCCCGAGATGAGCGCGTCGGCGTTGGAGACTGCGGCCACGGCGTTGCCGCCGAGATTGACGACGGCCGGATTGATGGTCGGATCGTACGGCTGGCCCGTCAGCGGATTGGTGCGCGGCAGCACGGTGTTGAAGAACTGCTGCGGTGTGCCGATATCGTACTTGACGCCGAGCTGCTCGAGCTCGGTACGATCGACAAAGATCAGCTTGGCCGAAATCGAGACCGTGGGCGTCTTGATGTCGAGGCCCTTGACGAAGTTCACGAGGAAGTTGATCCGCGTGCGCGTGTCATTGAGGATGAGCGAGTTGGTCGAGGTGTCGGCCTTGGCCGAGCCGCGGCCCTTGGTCACCAGCCCCTGGACTGCATTGGCCACGTCCGCGGCCTTCGCGTAGTTCAGACGGACCTGAGCCGGCTCGAGGATTTCGAGTGAATCGACCTTGGCCAGTGCACCCGGTGCGTCCACCCGGATGATGCCGCCCGGGAGCACCGTCTGCGACAGGCCCTCGGCGTCGAGGAACGCGTGGAACGCGTCGTCCCAGTTCGCGTTCGTGATCGTCATGGTCACGTTGCCGCTGACATCCTTGCCCGGCACGATCGAACGCCCGGAGTACTGCGCAAACTGGTTGAGGGCGTCGGTGATCGACGTGTTATCAAAGGTGAAACTGAGCAACGACTGCTGTTGTGCCTGATCCAACGCCGTGAGGGAGCGCACCGGGGCCGCGGCAGACGTGTAGCCCGCGTCGGCAGCGGTCGTGGCGACGGTCTCGACTGCCTGGTCGACGGGCGCTGCAATGGTGCCGCTCCGGCTGCCGGCCGACGCCCACGAACTGTAGGGCTGATCGGCAAAGGTCACCGTGACCGCACCCGGGGTAGCCCGATCGACCGTGTACGACGGCAGACGATCGACCTCGAGTACCACGCGGACCACCGAGTCGCGGTACTGGTTGACGCGCACGTCGTGCACGATGCCGCGGCGCAGGCCGTCGTAGGTGCCCAGATCGCCCTTGATGGCGCTGGAGAGATCGAGCACGAGCCGTTCGGGATCGTGCAGGACCATCTCATGCGCGGTGACCGTGCCGGTCACGGCGATCGAGAAGCGTGCGGTGCCGTTGGCGCTCGAGAGCGTCAGGGCGGTCACCTGGGCTTGCGGTCCGGCATGCGGCGCTCGGGGAGCGGCCGCCGGACCGGCGAGCAGAGGCACCAGCAGGAATGACAGAGGGCGCATCATCATGGAGTCCCGTCCTCGGGCTTGCGAAGCGTGTAGTTCTGGCGGCGTTCGATGCCGAAATCGTCTTCCCGCAGGGTCACATCGGTCTGGCTCATGCTCACCACGGAAATGCGGCCGTAGTGATCGCCCGGATGCCACACATAACGGCGGGCGCTGCCGGTTTCGCTGAATTGCGCCGTGCTCCGCTCCGGGCTATCCGGATTGTAGATGATCGATACCAGCTTGAGGTCGACCAGCTCCGGCCCCGACTGTGCCAACGTCAGCACTGGACGGAACGGATCACGCGCCGTGCCGCGATACTGGTAGCTCTCGCGCGCCAGCGGCCGCTGACCGGCCGCGGCCGCCGTATCGAACTGCGCCCGGCGCGGCCGCGGCACATGGGCCGCTGCTGCCGTCGTCGCGGCGGTGGAGTCCTTGCCCGTCGGGGCGTTGGTCACGACCGGCGCCGGCGGACTGCCGCCGCACGCGGCCAGCACCACGACCACGGCAGCCCCGCGAAGAGCCTTACTGAGCAGCATGAGTCGAGTCCTCCGCGCTCTTGGCCTTGACGTAGGTCCGCACGGTGAAATGGGCTTCGAGCATGGCGGTAGTGTCGCCGAGCGCCCGTGCCTGCTTGAGATCAGTCACCGCGACGAGCGAGACGTCACCGGGAACGATGATCCGCTGCAGCGACGCGACATCGGTGAGGAACGCGCCGATGTTGTTGAATCGGCCGATCGCGGTCCACTGATAGCTGTACGTATCGAACGGCGCCGGGCCGCTCACCGGCGGCACCGGCACAAAGCCCGAGAGCGTCACGCCGTGTACCCGCGCACGACCGGCGATCTGATCGATCAGGTTGGCCACTTCGCGCTGCTCCGGCACCAGGCCACGCAGCACCGCGAGCGACGTGCGGTACGAGGCGACCCGCGCTTTCACGTCGTCGAGCGATTCCTTGGCCAGATCGTGCGTGGCGGTTGCCGTCTTGGTCTGCAGATCGGCGATGGTATCCCGCTCGGCCGACACACGCGCAACGCGCTCCTGCAAGCCGGGCAGGCCCACCATCGAGATACCGTCGCCGGTGTAGCCGGTATAGCCGACCGCCGCCGCAACAATCACCAGCAATGCCACGATTGCCCGCTGATTCTCCGCCATGGTTACCTCACCGTCGATTCAAGGATCGGCACCATGTGCACGTGCGTCGAATCCGCCTTGGAATACGTCGCCTGAATCGTGAACGTGGTCAGCGCGCGATTGCCCTGGATCACCGTCTTGGCGGTGATCGGCAGCACGTTGGTCAGCCAGGGCGAGTCTTCGAGCCGGCGCAGAAACGTGGTGTAGTTCTGCAGATCATTGGTGAGCCCGACGATCCGCACGTTCACTGGCACGCTCCCCGTCGAATCGGGCTCGGCGTCTGCCGGCGTCGGAATGTTGGAAATCTCCGTGAGCCAGGTCACATCGGGCAGGGCCCCGGCAATCTCATCGAGCACGTGCGCCCAGGTGTAGCGGTCCTGATCCACCGCGGCGATGGTGCCGATCTGGGCGAGGATCGTGTCGCGCACCTTCTCTTCGCGATGCTTTTCCGCGACGAAGGTCTTGAGCTGGTTGTATTTGACGCGCGCCTGCGCGAGCTGCGGATCGAGCGTCTTGAGCTGCGAACCGGTGTGGAAGTACACCACCGCGAGAAACGCGGCGGCGACCACCCAGCACGCGCCTGCGATGGCAAGACCCGGCTGCGCCATCCGGGCCCACAGGGCCTTGAGGGCGGTGCCGAAGCCCGCGCCAAAGGGCTGCCGCTGCTGATCCTGGCGCTTGGCGCCGGGCTTGAGATTGACAGTAATCATGATTACGCCGCCACCCGGAGGGCCAGGCCCACCGGCAGCATCAGCAGCGGTGCGACTTCGTCCATGCTCAATCCCTCGAAGGCATCGGGCGCGACGTCAAGCCGTTCGACCGGATGCGCCGGTGTCACCGGCACGCGGAGACGGTCGGCAAGCACGCCGGCGAGACCCGGCACGCGAGAGCCGCCGCCCGTGATGTACAGCCGGGCGAGCGATCCCACCGGGCGATTGGACGTCTGCAGGAATGCGGTCGCACGCTCGACGCCCAGCGCGAGCTCTTCGCCGCGGGACGTGACGTGCGGTGCGAGCGCAGGATCGAGTTCGGTGCCGCGGACGATACGGTCCGCCACATCCGCCGCCAGGCTGCGTTCACGCTGCAGATCCTCGCGGAGGCGGCGGACACCGATCGGCAGATCGCGCGTGAGGACCGGAACACCGTCCTCCAGCAGATTGACGGTCGTCGTCTCGTGGCCCACGTTGGCGAGAGCCACCACGCCGCGCATCGCCTCGGGATAATTCCATTCGAAGGCGTTGTGGAGCGCAAAGGCCTCGACATCGATTACGCTGGCGTCCATGCCGATCTCGGCGAGCAGCGCGAGCTTCGACTCGACCAGCTCACGCTTGGCCGCGACCAGCAGCACCTGCATCTGCAGGCCGTCGCCGTCGGGATCGAGAATCTGGAAATCGAGTTCGACATTTTCCGGGTCGAACGGCACGTGCTGATCCGCTTCCCAGCGAATCACCTCGCGCGCTTCGGTGTCCTTCATCCGATCCATCTGGATTTTCTTGATAATGACGTCGCGGCCGCCAATGGCGACAACGACATCGCGAGACTTCGACGACGACTTACCGAGGAGACCGCGAACTGCATCGGCCACCAGGGTGGGGTCCATGACTTCGCCTTCGACAATGGCATCATCCGCAACCTTGGCGATGGCGACCCGCTCAAGCACGGGCTTGCCCGAGCCATGATTGATGGTCACCGCCTTGATGTAGCCACTGCCGATGTCCAGTCCGACCGTCGCCCGCGAGCGGGGGAAGAGCGCCATAGGAGCCCGGATTGTGCGGTGGAGGGTTGCTGAACCGTACCGCCTCGGTACCCGAGGTGTCAAGTGAGGTACAGTCTGTCAACCCGTTGCAAAACAGACACTTACGCAAAGTCGCCCAACTGCTTGCCGGGCGGCGACATCGCTCACTGCATTCCAGAGTCAGCACTCCCCGTGCCACTCTGCGTCAGAAGCGAGCACCTCGCCCGAGTACCCGAACAGTATCGGTCGCGAGGCGGACGAGAAGCAGGGTGATCCGTCGGCGGGCCATCACCCCACCACCGGAGGCCGGCCGAACCGCTGTCGCCGTGAGCCGGATGAGCACGCCAGTGCGCTCGGCAGCGACATCGGTTTGCCAGCCGTCACTTCGCGCGAGCTGCGCGAGGTCGACCGTGGCACCATCGGCCAGTGCCGTGATCGGGGCAGCCCATCGCACACGAGCATCGGCCAGCGCGCTCGCGGCAGTGAGTCCGGCTTCGATGGCGAGATGCTCGTCGCCGCTCAGACGAATGCGCGCGAGCGTCGTCGCCGCCGTGACAGCCGCCAGGCTTTCGAGCAGGATGATGAGCGCCAGCGCGAGCACCAGTGCCACGCCGCGCTCATGCTCACGGGGATTCAACGTGGCGATCCAAGTGGCATGATGACGGTGGTGTCGCGACCGCTCGCTGGCGTGAGCAGCATCTGGAGTGCTGGCCCGTTCCACTGGAAGCGCGAACTCCCGGGCATGAGCGGTCCGGCAAAGGGCTGCACGGTGGCACTGTTGTTGAGCGATCGCAGCCCCAGCCACGCGCTGCCGCCGCTCTCATAAATGCTGACTTCCGTGGGCGAATAGACGCGAACCATCAACGCGACGGCCAGCGTGTGCGCGAGGACGAGTCGCAGTGCGGCGGTACCGTCGAGCGGACACGGTGCGGTCGCGGAGGCCACAATCACCGCGGTGTCCCATGCGGCGGTGATCGGATCGGTGAGTGTTGCGGCCACATCGGTGGTCGCTTCGGGGAGGCGTGGTCCCGACCAGTCGCTGCGACGGACGAAAACGGTGTCGCCGTGATTGCCGCAGACCGCGCCCTCGCCGATCGGTGCGTCGACCTGCAATGCGGTCGGCTGGGGCAGCGCGACGGCGGCGCTGTCGGCGTTACGCAGTTCCTCCCGCAACACGGCACCAATCGACCACACCGTCCGCTCGCCCGACAGCAGCGTCATGGAATGGCGGGCAGTGCGGACGGCGCCCTGCACCACCGCCACGACCAGTGCACCGACCAGTGCAAGGAGCACGAGACTCACCAGAATCTCGAGCAGGACAAAACCGCGACGGGTCATGATCCGCAGCGCACCACGGCATCAAACGGCCGGCGCGTGCCCGTCGCCGGCAGCGCGAGCGACTCGGCCACCGGTACCACTGCGGTGATGCATATGGGAGCAGTTTCCGCCGTGCGATAGATCTGCCAGCGCGCGGCATCGGCGGCGCCGCCGAGCGCCGCGTGCCGGCCGGCCCGTTCACTGGAGAGTGCGACCGCAAGTGCCGCGGCACCGGCGACCTCGAGCAGAAAGAGCGCGACGATGAGTTCGACGAGCGAATCGCCACGGCGGGAACGCGGGGACATGAGCAGCTCCTGGGAGGATGCGACCGCATGATCGCATCACCGCGGACTGCCATAGTCGCCAAACGACGCAGGCCGGTTGCGCGTCGCGCAACCGGCCTGCCTGGAGCCTCCCAATGACCACGGGAATAGTCGCTACCCGATCCCTAGGACGATGGCGAGCACGCCACCCGTCCTTCGACCGTCGCAACACCATCGGGGGCCGCGCTGCCATAGAAGACCTGGCATACGCGAGTCGTGCCAACCGACGATGCCGTGGCCGACCAGCCAGAGGCCGTGCCTGCGTCGATGGTCATCGACACGCCCTGCGAGGGCGAATAGATCATGTCGGCCGCAGGAATCGAACCACTGTAGTAGGTCGCATTGTCATTGAAATACGCCTCCTGCGAAACTGCCAGGTTGCGCAGATCGTTGATCATCCGCGCCACGTACGCCTTTTCCTTGGACGCCGCGTACTTGGGAATCGCGATAGCCGCCAGAATCCCGATGATCACAATGACGATCAGCAGCTCAATGAGCGTAAAGCCTCGTTTTGCGCTGGTCATCCCGGTCATCGTCCTTTCTCCCAGAATCGCGTCAGATCGTTGGATCCGACCACAAACGTAAAGGGGCGCCCGTCGGCCTGCGCCGCTGGACGCCCCTCACACGCGGAACGCCGTTCAGCTGCAGATGATGATCTGGTCGACGGTCGAAGCTGCACCGCCACCGGCCTGCACCGTGCAGGTCTTGATACCCGAGCTGATGGTGTTGTTCGTCGCCGTCGCGGTGTAGCCGCTCGAACCGCCCGAAGCCGTCATCGTGTTGCCGGCCGAGAGGTTGATGCTGTTACCCGTCTGCAGCGTTCCGAAGTCCGTGTACTGCGCGAAGTCAGAGAAGTACGCCTCCTCGGCGGTCTCCAGGTTGCGCAGGTCGGTCTTGACCGACGCCAGCTTGGCCTTGTCCTTCGTCGCGGCGAACTTCGGGATCGCGATGGCGGCCAGAATGCCGATGATCACGACCACGATCAACAACTCGATCAGCGTAAAGCCCTTGCGATTGCGAACCATAGTGCGGTGTCTCCATGCCAGAGGCGTTGAGTGAATGGCCATCAGCGCCAGGACACATCTCTCGGCCCAGCGTTGCCGCTCACACAACTTGCAACCCGGATGCCACCGCAAGTCCACAATTCCTAAGTCTTTGTCCTCAAACAAGATCACCGTTGCCACTCCGCCGGCGCCGAGGCCACTGTGGCGTCGACGCCCTTGGAGTCTGCAAGGCCGCCAGCCCGACTCGGGGCCGGAAGGTTCCGTTCAGCTACAGATGATGATCTGGTCGACGGTCGACGCCGCACCACCACCGGCCTGCACCGTGCAGGTCTTGATCCCCGAGCTGATCGTGTTGTTCGTTGCGGTCGCGGTGTAGCCGCTCGAGCCGCCCGAAGCCGTCATCGTGTTGCCAGCAGACAGATTGATGCTGTTGCCCGTCTGGAGAGTCGAGAACGTGGTGTAGGTCGCGAAGTCGGAGAAGTACGCCTCTTCGGCCGTCTCCAGGTTGCGCAGGTCGGTCTTGACCGACGCCAGCTTGGCCTTGTCCTTGGTCGCGGCAAACTTCGGGATCGCGATCGCGGCAAGAATGCCGATGATGACCACGACGATCAGCAGTTCGATCAGGGTAAAGCCCTTGCGGTTGCGAAGCATGATGTACTCTCCATATCTGAGTCTGAAGGCGGCCTCGACGCTCTGAGCCAGCCGGCCCCGCGTCGCCGGCCAACCAATGGGCAACGGCTGGGCCGCGTGGCGCTAGTATTCACAAGTGCTTGTCCTGCAACACGATGCATCGGGATCGGGCCGTCCCGCACCGCGATGTAGCCTCTCAGGATGCAGCAAATCCCGGGACGTTGTCGTGAATCCAGACGGAAGCTGTCAGGAATCTGGTCAGTTGGCCTGGTCTCAACTTATTGCAAGGAAACAGCTTGCCGATGACCACCGCCGCGCGAACGCGAACGCACGCCTGGCTTCCGGTGCTGGCTCTTGTCGTGCTCGCCGCCACCGCGGAGTGTCTCTGTCTTCGGAACCAATGGGTGCAGGACGACCGGCCGATCATCGTGATGAGCCCGGTGCTCCATTCGCTGGCCCGTTGGTGGCAGCGATTCACCCAGGCCTATTGGCCGGATCCCTATCCGCGCGAGCTCTACCGGCCGCTCACCTCGCTCCTCCTCTCCGTTGAGTGGGTGCTGGGCGGTGGCCATGTGGTCGTGTTCCGGGCGATGTCACTCGTGCTGGCGGTAGGCAGCACCCTCGCCGTCTATCGCCTAGCCACGCGGGTGCTGCCATCCGGTGGCGCCTGGCTGGCCGCGGCGTTCTTCGCGGTGCATCCGGTGCACGTCGAGGCAGTCGCCGTCGCCATCAATCAGGCCGAGCTCGCGGTCGGGTTGCTCCTGGCGTTGCTGACCGCGGCCTACATCGATCGCCGCCGCGCGGGCCTGCCGCTCTCCGCGGGCTGGATCGCCACAATGTCCGCCGGGTACCTGGTCGCTTCACTCTTCAAGGAGAGTGCGCTCGTCCTCCCGGGCATGATCGTGGTGGCCGAGGTGGTATTGATTGCGGACCAACGGCCGTGGCGCGATCGGATCGCCATGCTGCGGCCGTTGATCCTTGCATTCATGCTGGTCGCGGTGGCCCTGATCTACGTGCGCAACATGGTCCTGGCGGGAGACACCAAGGGTACGTTCACCGCCGAAGCGCTCACGGGCCTCACCTTTACCGGCCGCGCGATCACGATGCTCGGCGTGGTCCCCGACTGGGTCCGCCTTCTCTTCTGGCCCAGTCAGCTACGAGCCGAGTACTCGCCGGGCGTGATTGTCGGGACGACGCACTGGGGAATGATGCAGTCGCTGGGCGCGTTGCTGCTCGTGGCACTCGCCGCCATCGCATGGCGAGTCCGGCGCACGCGCCCCGCGATCACCTTTGGCATCTGCTGGATCGCGATCGGCATTTTCCCGGTGAGCAACGTGCTGGTCCCCACCGGCATCACGCTGGCCGAGCGCACGCTGTTCCTGGCAAGCATCGGCGCGGTACTGATCGCCGGCGACGTGGCGTGGCTGATCGGTCACCGGCTCTACAGCGGCGGCGGTGCACCGCGATTGATTACGGTGGCCGCACTCGGCGCGATTCTCGGCATGGGTCTCACACGCAGCATGTCGCGCCAGCTGGTCTGGCACGATCTTCCCACGCTCTGGCGACAGACGCTGGTTGACGCACCGCTCAGCTATCGCGCCAACTTTGCCTACGCGCAGATTCTCTTTGATGCCGGCCTCAGACGCAGCGCCGAGGTGTACTACCGCCGATCCATGGACATCTTCCCGCCGGCGTGGCCCGTGCCGCTCGACCTGGCCGACAAGTATCGCCTGGCCGGCGACTGCTATCCCGCCGTTCATCTCTACCAGCGCGTGCTGGTTCTGGATCCGTACCACACTGCCGCACGCGCGTCGCTGATCACCTGTCTCGTCAAGATCGGCGACTACGCCACCGCGTCACGCGAGGCGAGAATCGGCGAGGACTACGGCCGTCAGCCCCGGAGCTTTGCCGTGTACGGCGCGGTCGCCGACAGCGCGGCGCGCGTGCATGCGGCACCCGGCACGGTGCGCCTGCCACCACCGGTCGACAGCATCGTTCCCTGATGCGTGTCTCTCGCGGGACTGTCCTCGTCGGGCTCACGCTCGCCACCGCACTCGCGATGGGCGGCAGTATTCGCAACGGTTTTGTCGACGACGACGTGCCGATCATCGTGCAGAATCCGCACGTGACCGATCCATCGCACTGGCACGAGATTCCAGCCACGACTTACTGGATTTCGACGCTCTGGCGGCCGCTCACGATCACGGGGTTCGCCCTGGAATGGCGCGCCACCAATGGCGCCGCGTGGTGCTTCCATCTTGTCTCGCTCGCGCTGTATCTGTTGGCTGGGGTGCTGCTCGTCCTCTTGATGGAGCGACTGGGCATGCGAACCGGTGTGACGTTGCTCGCCGGCCTGGCGTTCATGGTGCACCCCGTGCACGTCGAAGTGGTGGCGAGCATCGTTGGACAATCGGAATTGCTGGCCACCATTTCGCTGCTCGCGGCGACCCTGCTCTATCTGCGAGCTCGCCGCCAACCAACGGTGTGGGCACTTCCAACGCTCCTCCTCGCTGTGACTGCGGGCATTCTGGCCAAGGAACAGGGATTTGTCGCACCGGTACTTCTGCTCGGCGCCGAGTGGTTGCTGACGAGCGGGTGCACCGACGCGCCACGCGATCGCCTGCGCTACCTGATACCGGTGTGGGCCGTGGCAGCACTGATGCTGGTGGTGCGGAGCACGGTGACAGGGAGCCTGGCCGGAGAGACGCCAGCCGCAGCACTTGTGCCGCTCGGGATCGGCGGCCGGCTGCTGACCTTTCTCCGCACTGTGCCAGCGTATGCGCGCCTGCTGGTCTGGCCGGTCCATCTGCAGGCGGAATACGGACCGCCGGGACTGCACGTGGGTGGTCCCCTGACGGCGATGCACCTGCTCGGCATCGCACTCATCGCGCTGGTCGTGGCGATCTTTGCGGCGTTCCGCTACCGCAAACCGGCCGTAGCCTTCGGGCTCTGGTGGGCCGCAGTCACGCTCGCGCCCGTCGCGAACATTCTTGCGCCCACCGGGCTGATCATGGCGGAGCGGGTGTTTTTCCTGCCCACTGTGGGACTGGCAATCGCGCTGGCGGGCGTGATCGACGCGTGGCAGTGGCCGGTGTGGCCCCGTGTCGCGGGCCTGGCACTGGCCGCCCTCTGGATAGTGGGGGTAACAGTACGAAGCGCGCTCCGCGTGCCCGTGTGGCGTACGCAGGCGGGCTTCTTCACCCAGCTCACGGTCGATGCGCCGGCGTCGTACTATGCCTTCTTCGTGGCCGGGACCTATTGGCGAAGCGCGGCGCAGCCAGCCAAGGCGGAAGCGGACCTGCGACACGCTCTGCTGCTCGAACCATCCGATACGCGAGTCCATATGATGCTGGGGCAGCTCCTGCGAGAAAACCGTCACTGCGATGCAGCGATTCCCGTCTACGCATCAGGGCTGGCGCTGGACGCCCAGGAGGCGATCCTGCGCGCTGGCCTGATTGAATGCGAGATCGTCGAAAAACAATGGAGCGCCGCCGAGCGTGACGCCCGCAACGGCATGGCGCTGGGGCAGAGTGGGTTCGCCACGTCGCTCGACCGGATCCATCGCGCTGAGGAGACAACGCCGTGATCGCCGTACTCTACCTGCTCTTCTTTCTCTCGGGCGCTGCCGGACTGATGTACGAGTCGATCTGGACACGCTACCTCGGTCTCTTTGCCGGACACCAGGCGTACGCGCAGATCCTGGTGCTCGTCATTTTCCTCGGCGGCATGTCCCTCGGCGCAGCACTCGTGGCGCGGCGCGCCGCAACGGTGCGGGACCCGCTCAAGTGGTATGCGATTGTCGAAGCACTCGTCGGCGTCATTGGGTTTGCATTCCATCCGGTATTCGTGGTGGTCACAGGCTGGGCGTACGACCATGCGTTCCCGGCAACCGCCGGCGGTGTCCTCTTTCCCGTGGTCAAGTGGGGCCTCGCGGCGTTGCTCATTCTGCCGCAGTCGATTCTGCTGGGCACCACTTTCCCGTTGATGAGCGCCGGCGTGCTGCGGCGCGCACCCGCGCAGCCCGGACGCGTGCTGGGCTGGCTCTACTTCACCAACTCGCTCGGTGCGGCGATCGGCGTGCTGGTCGCAGGATTCTGGCTGGTCGATCTCTTCGGACTCCCGGGCGTGCTGCACTCCGCGGGAACACTCAATCTCGTGGTCGCCACCGGCGCCGCGTTGGTGATGCTGCGGCGGCGTATTCCCCTGCCGACGACGTCCTCAGGTCTCAAATCTCAAGTCTCAGGTCTCACGTCTCACATCTCAGCCACGCCCGACCGCGAATGGCTTCTCCTCGGCGCCGCATTCTTTACCGCCATCGCGTCGTTCTGCTATGAGATCGACTGGGTGCGCATGCTCTCGCTGGTGCTCGGCAGCGCAACGCGTTCGTTCGAATTGATGCTCTCGGCGTTCATCTTGGGACTGGCGCTCGGCGCGTTCTGGATTCGCCGTCGTGGCGACGATTTTCGCGACCCGCTGCTGGCGCTCGCCATCATCCAGCTGGTGATGGGCTTTCTCGCGATTGCCACGCTGCCGCTCTACCTCGCGTCCTTTCACGGCACCGAAGTGCTGCTGACCGGGCTCGCGCACAACGCGGCCGGATACTTCATCTACAACGTGTCGCGCTATGCGCTCTGCCTTGCCGTCATGCTCCCTGCCACCTGCTGCGCCGGGATGACGCTGCCGCTGATTACCGCAACCATGCTTGCACGCGGCCGCGGCGAGAGCGCCATCGGTCAGGTGTACGCCGTGAACACACTGGGATCGATCACCGGGGTTGCACTCGCCGGACTCGTGCTGCTGCCGGTGCTGGGATTGGAGAAGCTGCTCATTGTGGGCGGTGTGATCGACATGATCGTGGGTCTGGTGATTCTCAACGCCACCGCGCAGCGCCACTCGATCTGGCGCGCGGCCGGCGCGGCCGCGGTGGCGACCGGTGCGATCGCCGTGACCACGCATTTTGCGCCGCTGCTGCTCACCTCGGGCGTCTTTCGCGGCAGAAGCATCGCGTTCCTGCAGGGCAGCAAGGTGATCTACTACGCCGATGGCCGTACCGCGACGGTGTCGGTGACAGAATCCGAAACGGGCTTCCGCTCCATCGCCACGAACGGCAAGGTCGACGCGTCGGCCGCGTCAACGTCGCGGGCACCGTGCGACAGCAGCGCACCGCGGCGTACGGTGGGCGGCGATGAAGTCACGCAGATACTGACCGGATTGCTGCCACTGGGATACGCGCACCACGGCGGCTCCGCCGCCGTCTTCGGCATCGGCT
This sequence comes from Gemmatimonadales bacterium, assembly GCA_036267775.1. GTDB lineage: Bacteria > Gemmatimonadota > Gemmatimonadetes > Gemmatimonadales > GWC2-71-9 > Palsa-1233. Next base: position 17,347 of record DATAVM010000041.1, on the reverse strand, counting down.
CGGGGACGAGTTCGCACATGGTCCTCGCCGATCCGGCGTGGCACGATGTCACCACCATCGAGATCGAACCGCGGATGATCGACGGTGCGCGCTTCTTTCTGCCGATCAACCAGCGGACCTTTTCGGATCCGCGGTCGCATGTGATCGTCGACGATGCCAAGGCGTACTTTGCCGCGTCCGGGCGCCAGTGGGACCTGATTGTCTCGGAGCCGTCGAACCCGTGGGTCAAGGGCGTGTCCGGACTCTTTACCGAGGAGTTCTACCGCCGGCTGCGGTCGCATCTGGCGCCGGGCGGCGTCTTTGCGCAGTGGCTGCAGGGATATGAGCTCGACGATCAGCTGGTGCTGAGCGTGCTCGCGGCACTCAACAAGGTCTTCCCGGACTGGCGCGTGCATCAGGTTGGCAGTGCCGACCTGCTCTTTGTGGCGTCGCGCGATGGTGCGCTGCCACCGCCTGATTGGGACCGTGTCGCCGCTCTCCCGTCGGTCCAGCGCGATTTCTGCAACATCGTCCCGCTCGACGGGCATGCGCTGGAAGCCACGCTCGTGGCTGACCGGGCACTGCTGCTGCCGGTGATCCTGCGCGTGCCGCGGGTCAATTCCGATTTCTATCCCGTGCTCGACCTGCAGGCCGAGCGCCGCCGTTTTGAAGGCACCTCAGGCGACGGGTTGCTGACACTCGGCGACCAGTGGTTCAACCTGGGCCGGGCATTGATCAATGCACGCCAGGCGCCACTCACCACGCTCGACGCGCCCTTTGACGATATCCGCCGACAGGACGATCGTGTGCGCCAGAGCTGGCAGACGCGCAGCGCCATTCCCGATTCGGGCGTCGATGCCAATATCGCCGCGACGCGCTTTGCGTGGGCGCGGTGGAACGCCGCCATCGACCACGACGAGACGCCGGTCGACTGGCACAGCTGGAATCAGGAGTTCATTGCGGTCGCTCAGACGCGGCACGCCGGCACCGCCGGCTGGATCGACTCGAGTTTCTTTGCGCGCGCCGAGCGATTCGCGGCCGCCCACGCCGCGCCGGTGGCGCTCCGCGCAACGCTCGCTTTTCGCCGCGGCGTGCAAGCCTGGGATGGCAGTACCACGCTGGCAGCGGCGCAGGAGATCAACGATGGTGGCGGAGTCAACGCGGGCTGGATCACCGCGCAGGAAGTGGCGGATGGTGCGGTGGTAGCGGCGCTGCGGCGCGGCGACGGTGCGCTGGCGCTCTACTGGTGGAACACCGAAGGCCGCTCCACCGCGCGCGCCGATCAAGATCCACGCTCACTCCTGCTGGCGAGCCGGATCGCGGACCTGACACCGCGCCACTAGTGCACGCGTTGTCCGAGCAGTCGGTCGGCCACCAGCGGGCCGGCAAAGTCGAGCGAAAGCGTGTCGTCGACGCGCGCCAGAGTGAGCCAATCGCGCCAGACATACGGCGCGATCACGTGTACCGTCGCATGGCGAATCTGGCCGCAGCCGTAGGAATAGCTGACGATCGCCGCGGGAACGGCCGCGGATGATCCGGGGCCGTAGGCGTCGCACGCCACCGCTCTGAGCAGCGGCGCGTGGGTCGTGTCGTCAAACAAACCCAACGACACCGCATACTTTCGCAGGAGCGGCGGTTCGACCGGCAGTGCGCGCGACGCGTCTACCGGATCGAGCACCACCAACGTATCGCCGTCGTGGAAATGCGGCAGCAGCACGGCAAAGTTGGCATTGAGACGCAGCGATGCGGCGGCGATTTCCGTGGACCGGCTCGCGGGAATAGCGGCGTACAGCGGGGCGACCACGGCGGCGAGGATCGCGAGGCTGCGTTGAAAGCGGCTGCCCTTGAGGAGCACGTCGAGCGCGCCGGCATAGAGGAAGATCGGCCCCACAAAGAACGGCAGGGCGTAGAACGGATGAAAGTCCGGCCAGGGCCAATAGATGAGTGCCCCGAGCACAGCAGGCAGCAGGCCGAGCGCGACCTTGATCACAAGTGAACGACGGTCGCGCTGCTCGCGCACCGCGGCGAGCAGGGCGAGTACGACGACCAGGATGGCGAGCACGTTGGCGGGATACGCCAGACCGATCGCCGCGCCGCCCGCCGGCCGCACCGGCATGAGCATCGCGATGAGATTGCTCCCGAGCGCCGCGAGCGAGAGTGGCGCCGAGCCGTAGGCCATGCCATAACCTGTCGCGTGCGGTTGCGCCCGGACGATCAACAGCAGTACCGCTTCTCCCGCGGCAACCAAGGCCACGCCAAGCGCAAGCGCCACGTTGCGACGCGAGAAGAGCGGAGCCCGCTCCCGACCCGGCTGCGGCCAGAACACCGCCACGAGCAGCACCATCAATCCCAACGCGCCGTCGACTTCCTTGGACAGGAACGTGCACGCGACGAGCGCCATGATGACGGCGACCGATCGGCGCCAATGCGGCGTAACCCCAAAATCGAGCGCCACCCACACGCCGGCAAGCAAGGCCGCCAGGGCCATCGGCTCGGCCATCAGCTGCAGCCAGGCGCGCAGCGCGGGACTCGCCATGGCGAGCAGTCCGAGTGCGCCAGCAGCCGCCACGGGGCGCACACCCATCTTGCGCATGACGGCAAAGAGGAGGCAGAGGTCGAATGCCATCACGACAAAGCGCAGCAATTGCCAGTCACCGGAGTGAAAGCCGAATGCGGTGAACTGCGCCACGAACGTCAGGTAGAACACGGCGTTCATCCGGCCATCTTGCGCGTAGTAGTGCAGCAGTGCGCCGTACTGGCTCATGGCGCCATGCAGATGGCTGATGACCGGGAGAAAATCGGCAAAGTCCCACATGTCGAATGGCAGCAGGCGCCATGGACGGTAGACGAGCACCGCCAGCGCGATCGGCAGCGCGGCCAGAAGCCAGGTGCTGACCCGTCGCGATATGGTCACGCGGTCGCCCGACCGTATTGACGACGGATCCGCCGCAGCTCTGCGGGCGCGCGCAGAAAGTCGAGCGGACCCAGGCGGCTGCCGCCGCGTTCGCGCCAGCACTCGAGCGGCACTTCTCTCACACGCTGCGCGGTGGCGCCGCCAGCCTCCTGCGCGAGACGCGCGAGAATCTCCACATCGAAGATCCACCGGCTCACAAATGGCCGGTCAAAGGTGCGACGCACCGCATCGACATTGCGAAAGAGCTTGAGGCCGCACTGCGTGTCATAGACAGGGAGCGCCAGCGCCAGCGACGCACAGGTGGCAAAGAGGCGGCCGAGATAGTGACGGCGCTCGGAGCGCACGACATCGCGGCCGAGGAGTTTGACGCGCGAGCCGAAAGCCGCCCACGCGGCCGGGTGCCCGTCGAGTTCACGCCGGAGCAGCGCGAGCTGATCGAGCGGTGCGGAGAGATCGGCATCGGCAAAGCCGACAAACCCGCAAGCCGATTGGAGGCAATGCGCGACGCCATGGCGAACCGCTTCGGCCTTGCCGCGATTGGCCGGAAGCGCAAGTGCAGTGATGCGGCCGTCACTCTGCTGCTGCAAGGCGTCGAGCAGAGCGCGGGAGCCATCGGTGCTGCCATCGTCGACAAAACAGCAGTGCGTCTGCGGGTTGTCGGTGAGAAAGCCCATGAAGGCGTCGCGATCGAATCGCGCGGCCTCGTTGTAGACGGGGACGACGAGCGCCAGATCGGCGGCGGCCAGGTTGCTCACCCACGCACCCGCAGCACGGCGACGAGACTCACGCCGTGGGTGTAGGGTGCGCTGCCGCTGTCGATCGCGGCCACGAGCGCGGATGCCTCGCCGGCAAAGACCCGCCGCAATGCTCCATTGAATGGTCCGGCCGGTACACGCAGGTCACCACCGGAACGTGCAGGGCGGCCCTGGCCCATGCGGCGGATCGCTCGTATGGCGGGTTCGAGCCGAGCGTTGAAGAACGACAACAGACGCTGATCCACCGGCAGCGCCGACCACAACTCGCGAAACTCATCGGCGCGATAGCGCCGCACATGGCCAAACTCGACGTCGTGCGAACTCCAGAGCGCGGGATCGGCCGGCACGGTGAGAATGAGATGCCCACCCGGTGGCAGAATGGCGGCGGCGCGGGTGAGCAGGTCGCGATCACCCACGACATGTTCGAGGACGTCCGTCATGAGAATCGTGCCACCACCGCGGAGGTGATCCTGCGCGAGCGCAGGATCCTCGGTCTGCACGAACTGCACGCCGGGAAAGCGTTCGCGTGCAAAGGCGATCGCGTCGGGGGAGGGATCGAGGCCGAGTGCCCGGTATTCGCTGGCGAACGCACCGATGTTGCCGCCGGTGCCGCAGCCAATGTCCACGAGTGCGGACCCGCGTCCTGGTGCCGCGACCGCGTGCAGCAGCCCACGCAACACCGCGCGCCGTCCGGTAAACCACCAGTGGCGGTCTTCGACTCTCGCGTGCGCGGCAAAGAGTTCGCGATGCAGCGGCTACTCCCCGTGCCAATCGCGCATCATCGAGTCAGCGGACACGCGGGAAAAGCGGAGGCCACCACCCACCGTCGGATCCTCCGTGAGCAGCCACACCGGCCGGCCCGGGTACTGCGCGAGTGCCAGCGTGTCGAGGGCGTGCAGATCGCGCAGATAGACATTGCCATGACCATGCACCAGAAGCATCGGCGGATACACCGTGAATCCGGCGCGATCCTCCACCAGGCGATGCACGCACCCGGCATTGAGCGTCGAGCCCGGCAGGAAGCGCACGGTGGTATCGGGGAGACCCTTGATCGCCACGAGATGCGCGGAGTCGTCGCGGAACGGCTCCAGGCGCCGGGTCAGCCCCGCGACACCGTCGCCGGTCCGCTCCGTCGCGGTCAGCGCGGAATCGAGCCGGCAGGCGTCCGTGCTTCGATAGATGTGCTCGGCGTCCGTGCGCGTCACGCCGAGTCCCCAGAGGCGCGCGACCATCTGCGCACCCCAGCTCTCCCGCACCAGCACCACGGCGTTGGTGACCCCGCTGGCCGCCGCGAGCCCGTCGACGTCAAAGCGCATCGAGAGCATCCCGTTGCGATACTGCGTGGCGCGAAGCGGCACTGAGAACACCAGTGCCATGGCGAGCGACAGCACGCCACCAGCCACGACGCCACGGATCACCGAGGGCGACCACTTCCGCTCCCGGAGCACCGCCGGCAGGCGCGCCGTCCAGATGGCGAGCCAGGGTGCCAGTGGCAACATGAAGCGGGGCCCCAGGTAGAAACCATCGTGCCAATAGCCAAAGTAGGCCACAAGCAATCCGCCGCTCGCCACCAGCATCCAGCGGTCAAAGCCGGTAATCCGCGGAATGAGCGCAAGCGCGGCGGTGGCAAAGAGCAGTGATGGTGCCGGTGTTTCGAGGAAATAGCTCTGCAGACGCAGCAGATAGAGATTTACCAGCTCGATACCGCGCGCCGGCGTGTGGGCCGGTCCCCACGGTGCGGCGTGAAAGCCAAGCTCATGTGTCTTGCCCCACATCTCGATGTAGCCAAAGCGGAGGGCACTCCCGGTCTGCTGCGAATTGACGTACAGCAATGCCGCAATCGGGATGGCGATGCCAACGCCCGACAGCAGCAGGGCGGTGATCTGCGCGCGGTCGCCACGCTGCTCGATCACCCGCCAGCAGAGCCATGCCGCGGTGGGAAGCGCAAAGACCACGGCATCGAGCGGGCGGATCGCGGCGGCCATGCCGAGCGCAAAGCCGCATGCGAGCGCCGCACGCGGATGGGCGCGATCGTCGCCGCACGCAATCGCGAGCGCCAGCGCCGCCGCGATCAACCACGTCGTCTCGGGGACGTGGTTCATCATCGAGCCGCCGAGAAAGATGGTAAAGGGCGCAAACGCGAACAGCAGGCAAGCCGCGAACGCCGTCCCGGTATGCGTTTCGATCCGTCGCATCAGCCGCGCAAAGAGAAACGCACCGAGCGCGGCAAAGAATGGCCCCACGAGCCATTCCGCCCCCACCAGTGTTCCGAGCATCAGCATGGCCGGACCGCCGGCCGGGAACTGGCCGTACACCTTGCCGTTCCAGTCGAGCAGATGCATGGAGCTGGTGAATTCGGTGTGTGCGGCAGCCGGCGCCCAGAGATGCCCGCTGGCAAAGATGCGGGCCTGGAAGACTTGAATGATTTCGTCGATCAGCAGCGGACGGCCGGAGAAGATGAGCCGGGAGACGATGGCGCAGAGCACAAGCACCGCGGCGGCAATCCCCAGATCGGCACGCACGCCGCCGCGCTCCCAGCGCGCCGCCAGCCGGCCCCAGGCGCCTTCGGGCCACAGATCGGGGCGCCGGCGCACCACGATTGTCGCGACAATGGCGATGCCCACCACGATCGCGCCGCCGCTCAACCAGCCGTCGAGCCAGCTGTGATACAACGGCGCATCGTGACCACCGGGAATCCAGTTGGCGATCGGGAGCAGCCCGAAGACCAGCAGGATGAGGGCGGCCGCCAGCGCCATTACTTCGCCTCGATCTCTTCGTACCTCGACAGCTTGCGATAGAGCGTGCTCGGATCGATGCCGAGCGCCTCGGCGGCGCGCGTCTTGTTGCCGCCCTCGGACTGCAGGACGAACATGATGTACGCTCGCTCGATCATGTCGAGCGGCGGATTGGGCTGCGCCCGCTCGGCCACCAGCGGCTCCTTCTTGCGGCGCGTGATGCGGTCGGGAAGGTGCTGCGGCTCGATCAGGCTGCCCTTGCTCATGACCACGGCGTGTTCGAGCGCGTTCTGCAGCTCGCGCACGTTGCCGGGCCATTCGTAGACCATCACCGCGTCCATCGATTCCGACGCCAGCGCCTTGATCTCATTGCCGCGATCGGTGGCGAGGTCCTGCAGGAAGCGATCGACCAGCAGGATCAGGTCATCGCGCCGATCGCGCAGTGCCGGCAGATCCATCGCAATCACGTTCAGGCGATAGAAGAGATCGGAGCGGAAGTTGCCGCGCCGCACTTCTTCTTCCAGATCGCGATTGGTCGCCGCAATGATGCGCACGTCGACGGGAAGCGCTTCGGTGGCGCCCACTGGAATCACTTCACGCTGCTGTACCACGCGCAGCAGCTTTACCTGGAGCGAGGGCGGCATCTCGCCGACTTCGTCGAGAAAGAAGGTCCCGCCGCGCGCGGCCGCGAAGAGGCCCTGCTTGTCGCGCACGGCGCCGGTGAACGAGCCTTTGACGTGGCCAAAGAGCTCGCTCTCGAGGAGCGTTTCCGGCAACGCGCCGCAGTTGATGGAGAGAAACGGCCCATCATTGCGCAGCGAGGCGTCGTGGATATAGCGCGCGAGCACTTCCTTGCCGGTGCCGCTTTCGCCGCCAATGAGCACGGTCGAATCGGTCGGCGATACGATGTCGGCCAGTCGCAGCACATCGAGAAAGCGCCGCGACTTGCCCACCGGTCGCGAGGCGGTGGACCGCTGCGACCCGCCGGCGCGCCGGATCTCCTGCTTGAGCTGCTTGTTCTCGACGCGGATCTGGCGGAATTCGCAGGCGCGGCGGAGAATGGCGAGCAGTTCGTCGTTGGAGAACGGCTTCTGCAGATAGTAGAACGCGCCGGCGTTGACCGCCTGGATGGCGCTCTGCAGCGAGGCCTGCGCCGTCATGAGAATGACCGGCGTGATCGGATCGGCCTCCCGGACGGCCTGCAGAATATCGAGGCCGGTCACCTGCGGCATGCGCACGTCGGTAAGCACGATGTCGGGGGCGTTGGCGCGGATGGCATCGAGCCCCGCCTTGCCGCCCTGCGCGGTACCGACTTCAAAGCCCTCCTTCTTGAGCAGAATGCGGAGGGTGTCGAGAATGCCGGATTCGTCGTCGATTACCAGCACCGATGGCTGCTGAGTCATGCCCCGCTCTCCCTGTTCCAGGTCTCCGGCAAGAAAATCGAAAAAGTGGTGCCCGCGCTGGGCGCGGTATCCACGAGGATGATACCGCGATGCGCCGCCACCGCGCGCTGCACAATGGCCAACCCGAGGCCCGTGCCGCCGGGACGCCCGGTGACAAACGGCTCGAAGAGCCGCTCGCGCACCGATTCCGGAATGCCGGGCCCGTCGTCGCGCACGATGAGCTTGATCGGCCGCTCGGCCGAGCCCGCCGGCGCTTCGCCCGGCTCTGCCCTGCCGGCGGTGACGGTCACCGTTCCCCGCGGCCCCAGGGCCTGTGCGGCGTTGAGCACCAGATTGCTGACGATCCGGTGCATCAGGTCCTGATCGGCGTCAAGCATGGTCGCCTCGCCCGCCACATGAATCGTGACGCCGCGAGTGGCAGGATGCTCCTGCGCCACCCGCACGGCATCCCGGGCAAGCGCCGTGAGATCGAGCTGCTCGAACGTGCCGGCGCGAACGCGCGAGAAGTCGAGAAACTCGCTCAGCAACCGGTTGAGGCGTTCGCTTTCACGCATCACCAGTGCGGCGAGCGTCTGTTCATCTTCACCCTTGCCCGCGGAGCGCGCGAGTTGCTCGACCGCGCTCCGGATCGCCGCGAGCGGATTGCGGATTTCATGCGCCAGCGAGGCACTGAGCGCCGCGACCGCTTCCAGCCGTTCGGCCCGCAACCGGAACTCCTGCAGCCGCTTGAGGTCCGAAATATCGGTAAAGATGGCGGTCACCAGGCGGCGGTCGGTACCGGGACGCGTGAAGGTGGTGGTGCTGAGACCGACCGGGAAGAGTGTGCCGTCGGCCCGGCGGACCGCCGCTTCGCCGCGCGCGACGCGGCTGCCATCCGTCAGACCGCGGGAGATCGCGTCGTGCAGTTCGCGCGACCGGGCGCGCAGCACTTCCAGCACCGGTTGGCCAAGGACGAACGCTCCGCCGCCACCGAGAATGCGCCGACCGCGCGGATTGAGATAGCCCAGACGGCCGTCGCCGTTGACCGTCATGACGCCGGACTGGATCGTGGCCAGGATCTCGTGCGCTTCGAGCCGGGCCTGTGCGAGCGCGGCCGTGAGCACCCGTTGCTCGTTGGACGTATTGGTGAGCCGGTTGCCGAGGACGGCGATGAGTGCGCCGACAAAGCCGATGACGCCCACCTGGGTCCAGAAGGTCGGATCGGGCGGGTTGACCGGCGAGTGCAGCGTGACGGCGACGTAACAGCCGATCGCCAGCGCCACGGTGAAGAGGCCGCGTCCGACGGGAAGCACCAGCGCGTACACGGTCACGAGCGCCACGTAGAGTGCCGCGACCGAGGTGGCGGCTTCAGTAAGATTGAAGGTGACTAGCGCGGTCACCACAAAGACGTCGATCGCGGCCTGTACGAGCAGCGCGTTCGGCCCCGGCACGACGGCACGGCGCAACGCCCAGAAGAGCCATGCGCTGCCGCCGAGCGCCAGCAGCGACAGCGCCTCGATCGAGGCACTTGCGGCATCGCGCGGCGCGGCCGGCCCAAACTCCAGCCCCAGGGCGAGCGACACCAGAATGAGGCGGACAACGAGAATCCCGGCGAGCAGCGGGCGAGGCCCGGGGATCGCGAGCCGTTCCAGGCCGCGGGGCGGTACCGGAGGAACTACCGGACCCACGGGATACTCTCCGCCGGGTTCGGCGAGGACAGGAGACGAGTTCGTCTGGTTCAAGTGCGTGGTAATATGATCTGTCGCGGGCGCCGATGCCCGCCGGGGAGATTCCGATGGCGGTATTCCAGCGCGGGGCGTTCACCTTTCTCAGGCAGCTCCGCCGCAATAACACCCGCGAATGGTTCGAAGCGCACCGCAATGATTTTGCGGTCGCGGTGCAGCTGCCGATGCGGGCGCTGATCGAGGAAATGGACGTCCGACTCGCGCGGGTGGCACCCGAACTGGTGGGCGATCCCCGCCGCTCGATGTTCCGGATTCACCGCGATGTCCGCTTTTCGCGGGACAAGTCGCCTTACAAGACGCACGCGGCGGCGTGGTTCTATCACAGCGGCGCCGGACGCGGTGTGGGCGGCGAAGCGCACGGTGGCGCGGGTTTCTACATCCACGTGGAGCCGGGCCAATCGAGCGTGGGCGGCGGAATCTGGATGCCGCCGGCGGCCACCCTTGCTCTCATTCGCGAACAACTGGCCGAAAAGCCCGCTGCCTTTGGCCGTCTGGTGCGCGCACCGGCCTTCCGCCGCGCCTACGGCGACCTCGACAGTGAAGCGATGCTCACCCGCGTCCCGCGCGGCTTTGCGGCCGACCATGCCGCCGCGGAGTGGCTGCGGTACAAGTCGTTCACTGCGGGCCGGATGCTCGCCGACAGCGACGTCCTCGGCGAGCGCTTCCCCTCCCTGCTCGAACGCGAGGTGGTGCGACTGCTCCCGCTGATCCGCTGGCTCAACACCGCCATCGGCCATGCACCGCGGGCGAGGCGCTGATGAGCACCGACGACTCGGCCAGGACGCGACTCGACAAATGGCTCTGGGCCGCGCGCTTCTACAAGACGCGCTCCGCCGCCACCGACGCGGTGCTCGGCGGCAAGGTGGACGTCAACGGCGCCGGCGCCAAACCGGCGCGTTTGGTCCAGCCGGGCGACACCGTCGCAGTGCGCCAGGCGCCGTATGAACATGTGGTGACTGTCACGGCACTCGCCGAGCGGCGGGGATCGGCCGCGGCAGCGGCGGCACTCTATCGCGAGACGGACGCGTCGCGAGCGGCGCGCGAACGCCTGGCCGAGCAACTCCGACTGGCGCCGCGCTTTGACTTTGCCGAGGGAAAACCGAGCAAGAAGGACCGGCGCGCCTTCGATAAACTGCGGGGCCGGAAGTAGCGACCGCTCAGAGCCCGCCAAACCAGGGATAGCCCTGGTCTTCCCAGTACCCGCCCGGCTTGCGATCGGTAAAGGTGATGCGGGTGAGATACTTGGTGAGCTTGTAGCCAAGCTTGATCGGCGAATAGAGACGCAGCGGCGCGCCGTGCTCGGCCGTAATCGGCTTTCCCTGGTGCGCGTCGGCAAGGATCGTCTGCGGGTGCATCGCGCTCGCGATGTCCCAGCCATTCATGTAGCCGTCATCGAACGAATCGAACTGGACAAAGCGCGCACCGGGGAGCGGCTCGGCCAGTTGCGCGATCACCGCGAACGGCACACCGCCCCACGACTGCACCACCGACCATCCCTCGACGCAGTGATGCGTGACGGTGTAGGCGATGTGCGGCAGTTGGGCGAGCATCTGCTGCGTGTACGATGCCGGCCGCTTGACCAGGCCACCGACTTCCAGACGCCATGCTGCCGGATCTGCGAGCACCGGCAGCGACTTGGACACGAAATACGTCGGCATCGTCCCGCGCACCACCTGATGCGCCGGTGCCTGCGCATGCCGCACCGCTTGCAGCGCCTCGCCTACATGGTTGTCAAAATCGATCACGCGATCGAACACCGGCTGCAGCCGCTTGCCGCCATCCCAGCCGCAGGCCGCGGCAAACACGGCCGGAACCACCGGCGCCATGCGTCGCAGGAATTCGCGACGGAACAGGGGATCGCGAGCGCTCATCGCGCGCTACTCATTGCTGGTGAACTTGCCGCGATAACGGCCGGTGATGATCGCGCGCAACGAGGCCGGGTCGGCGACAAAGACCATGATCACGTGAGCCACAATGAACGCGGTGAACGTCCACACCGCGACAAAATGCCAATAGCGTGTCAACTCGTAGCCGCCAAAGAGCGTGGTGAGAAAACCCAGCTGAATCGGCTTGGCGAGCGCAAAACCCGTAAGAATGGAAATCACCGCGAGCACCAGCGCAAAAGTGTAGGCGCTCTTCTGGAGTGCGTTGTGCTTCCCCTGCGCCGGATGATCGGGACGAAGCCGCAGGTAGTAGCGCATCATCTGCCACGCCTGCGGTACATCCGATGGACGAAACAGGAGTGCCCGCCATTCTCCCGATATCGCGAGAAAGAGCACGTAGGCGAGGCCGGTGAGCGCAAACGGCCACGCCAGCGTGAAGTGCCAGCGCAAGCCACCGGCAAGCCAACCGCCAAGCTGGACCTGTGACGGCACGGCAAGTCGCGACGCGTCGAATGGATTGGGAAGCCGGAAGGTGTCGCCGTGATAGCCGATGTGCGCGTACGCGGTGTAGATCTGCAGCCCGCTGGCAATCATGCCCGTGAGGAAGACGGCATTGAGCCAGTGGGTGAGACGCACCAGCAGCCGATGACGAATGATCGGTTTGGCGGCGGGGACCGGTACTGCGGCTTCGGGGGCGATCGGTGCGGTCGTCATGACCCGGGAAAGCTAGCACCAATTCCACGCCCGCTCAGGTCGCGAGGGATTCCCAGGCGGCCATCGCCTCCTCCAGCGCGCGGCGTGCACCGTCCCGCTCGGTGACCAGAGCCGCGGCAGCGGCACGACCATCGGAGCGCGCATAGAGCTCGGGGTCGGCCAGGCGGCGCTCCACGTCGGCCAACGCCGCTTCCTGTGCGGCGACGGCCGCCTCCGCGGTCGCGACGGCGGCGGGATCGATCCGCAGTCTGGGTCGGGACGGCGCTGGCGTCGCGGACGGCTTCGCCTTGGGACGGGCAGCCGCCCGCGGCCTGCTCTGCCGGGCCGTACGCGCGGCGGCACGCTTGGGCGCTTCGCTTTCCCAATCGGCAAAGCCGCCGGGATAGTCGGCCATCTCGCCGTCGTCGAGCGACCAGATACGCGTCGTGAGCGCCGCGAGGAGTGCCCGGTCGTGCGTCACGAGCAGCACAGTGCCTTCGTAATTCTCGAGGGCGTCTTCCAGCACTTCGATCGATTCGACATCGAGGTGATTGGTCGGTTCGTCGAAGACCAGCAGGTTCGCGTCGTTGAGCATCATGAGTGCCAGCGCCACGCGTGCGCGCTCGCCGCCCGAAAGCGATCCCGCGCGCCGCATCACGGCCTTGCCGGAGAAGTCGAACCGGCCGAGATGGCCCTGCACCTGGCCGCGATTCCAGCCCGGGCGTCGGTGCGCAATGAGATCGTAGATCGTCTCGTCCGGATTCACGTCGCTCAGATCCTGCCGATAGTACGCCACGCGAGCCGACGGCATGACACGCACCGCTCCGCCATCGAGCGGGCGTTCGCCCACGAGCGCCTTGATCAGCGTCGACTTGCCGGCACCGTTGGAACCGATCAATCCGACGGTATCGCCGCGGCGCAGAACGCCCGACCATGGCTTGAGCAGGACGCGCGCACCAATGCGGAGTTCCACATGGTCGGCGACAAGCACCTGGTCGCCGCCGCGCTCACCCGCGCTGAACGCCACGGCCATCGCGCCATCCGCATCGGGCGGCGGCGAAAGACGCGGTACGCCATCCAGTCGCCGCCGGCGCCCCTTGGCCTGCTTGGATTTTTGTCCGGCAATGTTGCGGCGGATGAAATCCTCTTCCGCCGCGAGCCGCGCTTCCTGCTTGCGCACGGCGCGCTCCAGCGCCATCCGCCGTTCCGCGCGCTGCACCACAAAGCGACCGTAATTGCCTTCGTACGGCGTCGCGGTGCCCCCTTCGAAATGCAGCACATGATCGACGACCGCATTGAGAAAGGCACGGTCGTGTGAAATGACGAGGACCGCTTCGTCGATGTCGTGGAGATACGCTTCGAGCCAGCGCGCGGTGGCAAGATCGAGGTGGTTGGTGGGCTCGTCGAGAATCAACAGATCTGCGGGTGCCGCGAGCTGACTCGCGAGCGCCAGCCGGCCGCGCTCCCCGCCTGAGAGACTGCTCACCTGGCGCGTGCGGGCATCATCGGGCTGGAAGCCGAGGCCCGCGAGCACGGCGTCGACACGCGCCGCCGCGGCGTATCCGCCGGCATGCTCGAAACGATCGAGGTCATGCGCGTAGCGATCGAGCATGGCTTCTGTCACCTGGTCGCCGGCCGCGCCGAGCGCGTCGGCCTGCCGTCCCAGATCGCGCTCGAGTTCAAAGAGGTCGGCAAAACCGCGCGCGGCGGCCTCCCACACCGTGGAAGTGCCGCCGAGCTCGCGATACTGGTCCATCACGGCGATGCGAAGACCCTGCGCGCGCGACACAGCACCGGCATCCGGGGCGTGATCGCCCGTGAGAAGATGGACCAGCGTTGTCTTGCCGGTGCCATTGCGCCCAATGATGCCCCACCGCTCGCCCCGCTCCACCTGAAACGTGATGTCGGTGAACAACGGCTCGCCGCCAAAACGCACGGCGACGCCGGCAACGGAAAGGAGCGTCACGGACCGCCGGCGGGTTTGCTGTTCTTGCCGCCGATGTCGACACGCGTGCGGCCCGTGCTGTCGCGGACCTTCACGCTGCCGCCGTCCTTGTCCCCGGAGATTTCGATGATGGGGACGCCATGACTGTCGCGCACCACGACGCTGCCGCTCCCCGACGCGGAATCGCCCTCGATGCTCACGACCTCATGCCCGTTGACGTTCACACTGAAGTGACCGGACTGGGACTGGATGTCGACGTCACCGGTGTCGCCCACATTGCTCACGCCGGGATTCTCATGCTGGAAACTCGCCAGCTGTTCGCGCGGCACGAAGAGCGGCACCTCGACATGTCCGGGATCGACGACCACGTGCCCGAACCGCACCAGCTGCATGCTGGCCGAGTCGTCGACATCCGCGCAGGTGAACGAGGTACTGCGATTGAAGTGATGCGTCGATTCGAGGGCCAGATGGCACCCCGACACGCGCGACATGAGCGCCGCGTCCTGCAACTGCACCGTCATCACCGCGGAATCGGTGCGCCGCGGCGTCGAGCGCAGCAGCTGCAGCCGTCGTACCGTGCCAAGACTGTCGCCATCGACGCGGAAGCCGACGTCAAACAGACCCGGCTTGCTCGTCATCGTGCCAACGGTGCTTGCAATCGACGTCTTGGCGTGCTGCACGCCCGCCCGCACACCGCGCATGACGAGCAGGCCGAGGACAAAGATGCCCACCACGCCTGCGAGAACCTTGAGCCAGTATTTCCGATTCACTGTTGCCTCCGGGCCGTCTTCTCTGTCGTCGAGAAGTGTTCCAACCCTAAACGTAATCCGGCGTTCGCAAGTTTCACTACGTTTCGGGCATGCGACGCGCGATCGATCAACTGCAATGGGACAACGCCTACGCTCGGCTGGGCGCCGTGTTCTACCAGCCGATTCGCCCGACACCACTGCCTGCGCCCTATCTGGTTGCCTTCAATCCCGACGCGGCCGCACTGCTCGATCTGGACGAGACGGCTGCCACCGATCCCCGGTTGCTGGCGGCGATCAATGGCGAGATCGAACTCCCCGGCACTCATCCGCTGGCCACAATCTACGCCGGTCACCAGTTCGGCGTGTGGGTCCCACAGCTTGGCGATGGCCGCGCCATCCTGCTCGGCGAGGCGATCAACCGGCGGCATGAACGGTGGGATGTGCAGATCAAGGGCGCGGGGCCCACCGCCTTTTCCCGGATGGGTGACGGCCGCGCCGTGCTGCGGTCCACCATTCGCGAGTATCTCGGCAGCGAGGCGATGCACGGCCTCGGCATTCCTAGCACTCGCGCGCTGGCGATCGTTGGCAGCAATGCACCGGTCTATCGCGAACGCACGGAGACCGCGGCGGTGCTGGTGCGTCTGGCGCCCACACACGTCCGCTTTGGCACGTTCGAACTCTTTGCGTCACGCGGCGAGCGCACACACGTCGCGCGCCTCGCCGATCATGTGATCGAGCTGTATTTCCCCGAGCTGCTCACGCTTCCTGCGGCCGAGCGGTACCGCGCGTGGTACCGGAGCGTGGTGACGCGCACGGCGCGGCTTGTGGCGCAGTGGACCGCCTCCGGTTTTACGCACGGAGTGCTCAACACCGACAACATGTCGATCCTCGGGATCACGCTCGACTACGGTCCGTTTGGCTGGCTCGACGCGTACGATCGCGCGTTCGTTCCCAATCATTCCGATCCCGATGGACGCTACGCGTTCAATCAGCAGCCCATGGTGGGTCTGTGGAATTGCGCGCGTCTGGCGGAGGCGCTGATTCCGCTGATCACGCGAGAAGCGGCCCTCGAGGTGCTTGAGGAGTACCGCCGCACGTACGAATCCGAGGTCGACACGCTGCTGCATGCCAAGCTGGGACTGGTGACGCGAGAGCCGGTCGATGGTGCGCTCATCAGCAGCCTCTTTGATCTGCTGCAGGCCACCGCCACGGACTACACGCGCTTCTTTCGGACGCTGTCGCGCTACGCGCCCGGCGAAACGTCGCGCCGGGAAGCACTGTATCGCGAGGTGAGCGATACTGCCGCACTCGATACCTGGCTCGCGCGCTATGCACCGCGCATCCTGCGCGACGATGCGGACCCTGCGGACCGCGAGCGGCAGATGCTCGGAACCAATCCGGCCTTTGTGCTCCGGACGTGGCTCGCAGAGGATGCGATCCGGCAGGCACAGGCAGGCAACTTTGAGCGGATCGAAGAGATCCGGCGCGTACTGCGCGCACCGTTCGACGAGCATGCAGATTTTGCGCACTTTGCCGCGGCACCGCCGGAATGGGCGCGCGAACTCGCACTGAGCTGTTCGTCCTGATTCCCTCAGGCGCCCGGGCGCAGTAGAATCTCCGCATGGCCAACGCAACCGACGAATCGCTCACGCCGCGCCACTGGATCGCGCTCACCGCGCTGATGTCGGGGATTGTTGCGCTCTATCTGCATCTCTGGAAGCTCGGACTTGTGGGCTCACTCGTGTGCACTGCGAGCCACGGCTGCGAGAAGGCGCAGTATTCGCAATACGGCTGGTTCCTGGGCATGGATGTGGCGCTCATCGGGACCATCGGCTATGCGCTGATTCTGGTCACATCGCTGGTGGGCGTGCAGGAGCGGTGGATCAATGACCGCCGAATCACCACAATCCTCATGTGGCTGATCATTCCGGCATTTCTGTTTACCATCCGCCTCAAGTACGCCGAGTTCGTGATCCTGAAGACCTTCTGCCCATGGTGCGCCATCAGCGCGGTGACGATCACGCTGCATCTGATCCTGGTGCTGGTCGATCGGCGGCGGGTCGCGCGCGCAGCGCCAAGCAATGTCTAGCCAAGAGCGACGGCGTGGCCTCACCGCCGCCAGGCGAGGACGTCATCACTCGAACTCGCCAAGCGGATGCTGTTTCTGACGTCTCCCCCGAAAACTTGGGCAGGTCAAAACTGGAGTAGAATGCCGTAGGCTTCCCCTCACCGGACGCATCGTAAGCTAGACTTTCCGCGGCTCTGACGTTGGTCCCGTTTGGACACAGCTCATTGCTAGAGTAACACGGTTTCAGCGGCCTGTTGTCCCTGACGTTGGATGACGAATTCGCTCGGGGTCAGGTGCCAAAGCGAGCCGTGCGGTCGCACTTGATTGTAATCACATCGCCACGCTTCGATCTACTGCCGCGCGTCGGCCACCGAATCGAACTGCTGCACGTTCAGGCACTCGTCGCGCAACCGGCTTGCAGCCGCTTCTCGTGCTTCACAACATCCTTCACAAAGGGAGATTTATACGCCACGGAGACTGCGCCAAGTGTCACGCAGCA
>DATAVM010000040.1:0-3301 GCA_036267775.1 Gemmatimonadales bacterium | reverse complement strand
CGTCCACGCACACGTGGTCTACGGCATTCCGGTTCGCGAGCTCGTCAGCAGCGACGATCAGGGCAGCACGCCCATCACCTTGCAGGTGCGGCTTTGGGACAGTGTTGCGAATCACTGGGTAGACACCACGTTCGACGGATCATTCCAGTCAGGCAGCCACCCCGCGCGACCGGACATTGTGCACGGCGCACTCGCCTTTCCCGCGTCGGGCGGCGTGACGTTCTGGGATCTCACGGCGTCTCAATCACAGAACCGCTTCGGGGTCGTGGCCGGAGATGATCGTGCTCCGCTCGGCCCGCCGTCCTTCTCAATCTCCGACGTGGTGGTTGGCGCGCCGCATCAAGGCCTGCTGACTGTGATCAATGGAGACACTGTAGCGCTGATGCCTATGGGAGCCGCAGCCCCCAACGACCCGTTGCAGTTGTTCTTTCAGGTGCGAAGCGACCAGGCCCGTCCCCAAGTCACAACGACGCTCGCGGTCTTTGCAACGTCGAAGCACGTCATCAGTGCACGGCCGGCGCTGCAACTGAGCTACTCCGGCGCATTGCGTGCTGGATTGACCGCCGTGCAGCGCGGACTCGATGTGTCGCGATTCCATCCGGGCACCTACCAACTCAACGTCATGATCAGCGTGCCAGGTGGCGCAACGGCTAGCCAGCATGCGACCGTCGTTTTGCATTAGCGGCCAGCGACGGTCCTCGGTATCGGTGTCGTATAGCCCCTGACCGGTCCGGGCTACCACACGCAAAGCAGCCGCCATCCCGAAGGACGGCGGCCGTTGCAAGAGAGTGGAGGCGCAGGGAATCGAACCCTGGTCCGAATCAGCTTCCGGGACCGCATCTACGTGCGTAGGCTCCGCTTCACGCTTGGCACCAGGCCGGCACGGAGCCCGCCTTCCCGGTGTTGACCTCCTGAACCACTTCGCTCGCGACGGTGGAGGACCGCCATCTGCTAGCCCGGATTTTCGATCCGATGGTGACGCCCCGGACGGGCTTCAGTCATCGGAGGAGCGAGAAGCGAGCCTTAGCTCAGCTTACGCTGCCATCGCCAGATCAGTGTTGGCAATTGTGGTTCTTCCAAAGAGTTTTATCAGGGCCTTGGACCTGAGCACGCGGCGATGCCTTCTACCAACCCGTCGAAACCGATCGCCCCCGTACCTACAAGGTAATCACCGACGGATCAGAATGAAACCCCGCGCGCCGCTCAGGATCATCGCTGAATCCCGCTTGACCCGCGTGAACGACCGCACCACCAGCCGCAGATGCGTGCTGCCATAGGTCAGGTCGATCACCGGCGCCACATCGTAGGTGCCCGTCGATTGGAGTGAATCGCGATCCGCGACGACCACCGGCGCAACGGCGTCGGCAATGTTCATCACCCCCACGGTATCCTTGGCGCGCACCAGCCGCACATTGCGCAGCGCGCTGTCCGCCACAAGCGTCAGTGAGTCGACGCCGAGCGGCGCCCGCTCACCCGCCTGGATCCAGACCTCTCTGGCGACATCAAAGCCACTCACCTGCAGCGGCTCCGCGTCGTTGACGGTAAACGTCCGATACGTCGCGTCCCGCGAGCCGGGCAGACCGTAGCTCTGGGGATTGACGTACTTGAGACCGAGGTGGCGCATCGCGCCATCGGCGGGCAGGACGACGTGCGTGCCGCGCTCGTCGACCACCTGCCCGGTCGTGTCGACCGTGCCGCCGACGGCCTGGCGGATGCCGGCATAGCCGTCCCGCTCGTACAGATAGTCGAAGATGCCGCTCAGCTGCGCCGCGTCCGCGCGCGGCACCACGCGATCCGTGCTGTGCAACGATCCAACCGCGCCCAGACCGTTGCGCGTCGCCAACTGCGCGAGCCGGTCGAGCTGGCTCCGCCGCGACCATTGATAGGCACCCCACGGCCCGAACGACGTCATCGCTGCCACGATCATGAGGGAGAACGGAATCTCCCGGATCGTGCTCGACGCCCGGATGGTGTAGTACAGCGCCAGCGCACTGAACCAGATCGCGAGCACGAGCAGGAAGTAGCGCGGTTCCGTCACGCCGTATTGCGCGATACGCCCGCCAATGGCCAGGAAGAGCATCACCAGCGGCGGCAGCATCACGGCAAAGAACCAGCGGCTGTAGCGCGCCACCCACCCCGCATCGCGCTGACCCCGCGCGGGATGCACGAGCAGCAGCGCGAGCACGCCCACCGCCGACACGCTTGACACCAGATATCCGATCCATCCGCTGGGCCACACCGCGGTGAGGATGATCCGGCCGAGATAGATGTACAGGATGACGAGATAGACCGCGATCAGCGGCAGCAGGATGAACTGTGCAAAGATGCGAATGGCGCGTGGATATTCGTCGAGGCTGTCGAGTGCGGTGTAGTCCGACGGAATGCCCGCCAGCAGGATCCACGGATGCACCAGCAACGCCATCACCGCCCAGAGATAGCCGTAGGTCTCGGGCACGATCGTCACACCAAAGAGCTCATGCACCGCGAGCAGTGCGACGGAAAGCCCCGCCCACAGCACTGCGGTGTACAACGAAGCGAGCAGGAACCGGGTGAAGAGGATGCGATTGAACTGCCAGAACCCTGCCGTCTCCGGTCCCGCAACGTATGGCAGCACGGCGACGAGCAGGTGCGCGACCAGTGCGAACTGCACGGTGCGGAGCGCCAGGAGCGAATCGGTCCAATGGAGCGAGATGAAATAGAAGACAATCAGCAGGAGTGCGACGCCAAAGACCATGCTCTGCCGAATCCACGACGCACGATTCATCCGCTCGCCGGCGAGTGCCACCGCCGTCAGCGAGGACAGGCCAAGCATCGCGGCAATGATCAGCCGCTGCAGGTGCGAACTGTCCGAATGGATCTCGGCGATCATCGCCACGGTGGCGATCACCGCCGCGAGCAGCGTCATCGGGAAGCGCCGGAGGACCGCCGTTGCGGCCGCCGCTGTCGCCTGCACCGACACCGGGCTCCGCGTCAGATGGTCGCCATCGGGGTCGCGTCGAGGTAGCGGGCGAAGATCTCTTCGGCGGCCGCCATCGTCTCCACCTGAAAGAGCGCGGCCCGGAGCGTGGTGGCACCGTGCAGACCACGCGTATACCAGCCAAAGTGCTTGCGGAACTCCATCACCGTGGTCCGCGTGTCGCCCTGCAGCTCGACCGCCAGATGCGCGTGCTCGAGCGCCACGGCAAAGCGCTCGGCCGCATCGGGTGCGGCTGGGCGGGATTGGCCGTCCAGAAGTGCTCTTGCGTCGCGAAAGAGCCAGGGATTGCCGAACGACCCGCGGCCAATCATCACACCTGCGCAC
>DATAVM010000039.1:0-6934 GCA_036267775.1 Gemmatimonadales bacterium | reverse complement strand
CGCTCAGCAACTGTCTTGCCGGTGTCAAGCCGGCTCGGTCCGCCACATGGTCCCACGGGCGACCATGACATTCAGAATGCCGAGCAGTTTCCGCATGCACGCGACGATCGCCACTTTAAACGGTTTGCCGCGCGCCCGCAGCTGCTGGAAGTGCCGCCGGAGTACGGCGTTCCAGCGCATCCCGACGACTGCCGCCATGTACAGCGCGGCGCGCACCGAGGCGCGGCCGCCGGCGATGTGGCGCGTCCCGCGCCACTGGCCGCTGTCGCGATTGAACGGCGCGAGGCCGACCAGCGCCGCCAGCTGCTTGCCCGTCAGCGTTCCCAGCTCCGGGAGCTCGGCCAGCAGGGTGCGCGCGACGACATCGCCCACCCCCGGCACGCTCTGCAGCACCGCATCCTTCGCCTGCCACGTGGGATCGGCCGTGATCGCATCCTGCAGATCGGCCTCGAGTACGGCCAGTTGCTTGCGCAAAAAGGCGATATGCTCGCGCAGTTGCTGCCGGACGCGCGGGGCCTGGGCGCTCGGCCCGCGCTGCAACTCCATGGTGAGATTGGTGCGCACCTGGCGACGACGGACCACCAGCTCGCGCAACGCCTGCGTCGCCGCGTCCGGCAGCGCCCGCTGCGCCGGATGCAGCGCGGCGGCAAGCTCCGCTAACACCCGCGCATCGACGCGATCCGTCTTCGCCAACCGACCGGTCGCTTGGGCAAAGCGGCGCGCCTGACGCGGATTGATCACCGCGATCGGCAGCTCCGCATCGGCGAGCGCGACCGCCACCGCCCGTTCGTGCCCGCCGGTCGCTTCGACCACGACCAGCGTCGGCCCCGGCAGCCAGGACACCAGCGCCGCGTGGCCCGTCGCGTCGTTGGCCACCTGCAGCGTCGCGCCGCTCGGCACCACGTGCACATCCAACCGCGCTTTCGAGACATCAATACCGACATACGTCATCATCCGCTCCGGGCGAG
Source organism: Gemmatimonadales bacterium (assembly GCA_036267775.1). Classification (GTDB taxonomy): domain Bacteria; phylum Gemmatimonadota; class Gemmatimonadetes; order Gemmatimonadales; family GWC2-71-9; genus Palsa-1233. The sequence goes on along the minus strand of DATAVM010000039.1, from coordinate 5,966 downwards.
AGTCCGTGCGACTCGGCTCGGCCTTACATGCGGGGTCAGGCCCCAGGCAACTGTTCGAGCTCGATGCGCACACCGCCGGACGCCGCTCCCGCTGAGCAACGGTGTCTCCACCACAGGATGAACGAGCTGACGCCCGACCGCGTATTCTACTTCCGTGCCCTCCCGACATCGCAACCTCCAAGATGTAAGGATGACAAAAAAGGAGGAGCATCGCGGGGCGAGCACGACAGCCGACGAGTGGGCGATCTGGCGTGTTCGCCCTCCGCCCTCCAATGCACGTTGAGCGCGAGATCCCTTCGCTACGAAGAGATCTCGCGCTCCTGGTCGTCACTTGAAGAGATACGTGAGCCCGAGGCTCGCATACAACTGCGCGCTCGGATTGCCTGGGAGGATATAGCCGTCACCTGTGCCGCCATCAGGTCCCTGCGCCAGCCCCTTGTAGTTTGGACCCACGAAGAGGAAGGTGTAATAGGTATTGCCGGTCAGATTGTCCCCGCCCACCGCCACGTTCAACTGCCACATGTCATGGACCCTGGTGGTGTAGCCGAGTTTGGCGCCGAGGAGCGAATACGAGTGGACCCAGGTTGAATTGTCGAACGTGACCGGCACGCGGTCGACGTACTGGTAGGTACCGTTGAGCGAGAAGCCGTTCCTGGTCGCGGCATCGATGCCGAGGGCGTACCGGTCCTTGGGAACGCGAGCGGCGTAGTTGCCGGAAAAGTCGACCGTGGTGGCTGTGTTGTTGTTGTCGCTCTTGAAGCTGATGTATTTGGCGTTGGTGTACGTGTACGACGCCCACGGACGCACCATCGAAAGCATCGCGCCCGGCTTGGACAGCGCCAACCAGCTCGCCGAGAGCTCCGCGCCTTCGTTCCGCTGCTCGCCCACGTTTGTGGTCGACGTGACCGAGGTGACCGTCTGGCTGACCAGCTTGTTGGTGTTGTCCAGGTCAAAGAGCGCCACCTGGCCACTGAGATGGCCGGCGATCGTGCCTTGTGCGCCCACTTCGTACTGGACGGCGTGCTCGGGCTTGAGGCCGGTGTCGATCGTGCCATCGCTCGCCACCACATTGGTGAGCAGCGGCGGCGTGTAGCCCGTGCTGACGCTCGCGTACAGCAGCGCGGCGTGGCCAAAGCGCTGCTGCGCTTCGATGCGGGGCGCAAACAGCCACCCGAACGACTTGCGCTCAACGCTCGTGGTGTCAAAGAGCAAGGAATTCTTCAGCAGGTTCTGCACGGCAAAGGCGTCATTGATCAGGCTCGCGCCCGCCTCCACCGACATGCCGCTGTGAAACGAGAACTTCCATTCCGTGAACGCGTACCAGTTGACGGCATAGTTTTCCGACGCGCTCGGACGCTCCGCAAACGGCGGCGCCGGCACGATGAACACGCCGTTGCTCGTGACGTTCGACCGCTGCACCATCGTGCCGACCGTGCCATGCACGTCCATCGAGCTGGTCCGCGCGGTGTAGCCGAGGACCGATCGCGCGCCGAAGTTGAAATCGGTGGCGTCGGTGTAGCCGTGGGCAAACGGCTGATTGGCAAAGCGGCCGCTGCCAAAGACCGACGTCTCGTTGTCGAAATGCGCGTTGATGTGATACGTGTCACCGACGCCGGTGAAGAAGCTGGTCAGCTGAATGTGCGAGTTGTTCGCGAGATAGTTCGCGTCGCTGACGGGCTTGCGGCTGTAGAAGTCGGTGCTGTCGATCTCGCCGGCCAGCTCCTCGTACGACTTGTTGTAGGAGAAGTACGTGGTGAGCGACTGCTTGGCACCCGCCTGGAAGTCGCCAGTGGCCGTGGCATATTGCTTCTGCGACTGACTGTGTGGGCGCCAGGAGTTGTACGTCTGGTAGCCGTAGTCGAGGACATAGTCCGACGCACCGTTGGCGCCCTGCAGGCTCGTGGTGGAGCGCAGCAGGCCGTTGCCGCCGCCCACCAGTTGCTGCGACAGGCTGGTCTGATCCGGTTCCGGGCGCGCCGTGGTCATCAGCACCGTGCCGCCGATCGCGCTCCCGAACATGCTCGAGGCGGGGCCCTTGATAATCTGCACGTCACCGAGCCTCGCAAAGTCCACGTCGTCGAGCACGGTCGTGCCGCTGGCGTCCGTGATCGGAATGCCGTTGAGGAACACATCGGCACCCATCCCGTTGGAGTTGGGACTGTTGCCGGAGACCGACGGGTAGTATCCGCGGATATCGATGTGCGCAGCGCCGAACGGTGTCCGAGTCTGCATGAAGACACCGGGTACGGTGTTGAGCGCGTCGATGATGCTCAGACCGGACGTGCGATCAAGGTCGTTCCGGGTGATCTCGGCGGTCGACGGCTCCGGCCGGGTGGCCGTGACCTGAATGCCGGGGAGTTCCGTTGGGGCGCCCGTGAGCGCGATCCGCAGTGGCGCTGATGCGTCGGTCACCGTAACAGTGCGGCCGGCGTAGCCGACGCGCACCACCGTGATACTGGTGATCATGGCGGAAGAAGCAAGCACGAACGTTCCCGAATCCGTCGTTGTCACGTGCGACGGCGTGCCGGTCACCGAGACCAGGGCGCCGGCGATCGGCGCGCCGCTTTGCCCATCGACCACCGTGCCGCGCACGCTCCCCTGAGCCTGCAACGTGCTCACCTGCAGGGTCAATGTCAGGATGCCGGCCAGGACGGCCGTAGCGGCCGAGGATCGGATGAGCTGCCGCAGGAAGTGCCAACGATGCGCCATGGTCGATCAATCCGGTTGGAGTGGAAAGGTCTGGAAAAGATAACGCGAGCGCGGAGCCTCTACCATATTAGTGCAGCCAAACAATCGGTGACACGTGAGGCGCGAATTACCAAGGCGATGCCCGGGATATTCGCGGGCAGAGGGCTTCTGGAGCGGCGCTGAACAACAATCGGGAGGATCGACACACCATGAGCACTGCAAAGCCGAGCACCCAGACCGCGGCAGCGCGGCGATCGGTGGAAGCGGAAGTACGCGAGCTTGTCGCCCGGATCGCGCCGGAGCATCAACGGCTTGTTGGCGCCATGCGGCGGCGGCTGCAGAAGCGCCTGCCCACCGCGCACGAGGTGGTATATGAGTACCGTAGCTGGTTTGTGATCAGCTATTCACCCAACGAGCACGGGTATGACGGCGTGCTCGCCATTCGCGGCAGTGCGGACGCGGTGGCGCTGCACTTCAATCAGGCCAGGCAGTTGCCGGACCCTGAAAAACTCCTGCGCGGGTCGGCCAAGCAGACGCGCTGGATTCAGATCGAGAGCGCGACGACACTCGCTCGTCCGGCGGTCGCGCATCTCATGGACGAGGCGATCGCCCGCAGTCGCGTGCCGTTTGCCCGGACCGGTCGCGGGCCACTGGTGATGCGCCCGGCGTCCGCCAAGCGCCGGCGATAATGTCCCAATAGGTAGCTTGCCTTCCTATGGATAGGTAGCCATACTACCTGTCATGCCCGCCAAACGCGCCTCCAGGAACGAACTCCTCGCCGGGACGATGGACCTGCTCATCCTCCAGACGCTCACGCTCGGGCGCCTGCATGGCTACGCCATCGCGCGGCACATCGAACGGTCGTCGGAGGAGTTGCTCCGGATGGAGCAGGGATCGCTCTATCCGGCCCTCGAACGGCTGCAACGCGAAGGCTGGGTCACGTCGACGTGGGCGAAGTCGCCGACCGGCCGCCGCGCGCGCTACTACACGATCACCGCCTCGGGCCGCAAGCGCCTCGGCCAGAAGATTTCTGCCTTCGACGAGCTGGCGCTCGCCATCTCACGTGTCATCGGGCGCACCTGAGAGCGACGGCCTTTCATGTCACTCCTCGACGCCCTCCGCCACCGGCTTCGCCCGCTCCTCGGTCGTCGCGATTACGACCGCGACATGGACGAGGAGTTCCGTCATCACCTCGAACTGCACGCGCAGGAATTTCCGGACGCTGACCATCCGGCGGCGCGCGCGCGGGCTCACTTTGGCAGTAAGGCCTACTATATGGAAGAGACGCGCCGCATGACGTCGCTCCGCTGGCTCGACACGCTGCTGGCCGACATCCGCCAGGCCGCGCGCGCACTCCGCGCCAATCGCGGCTTTACCGTCGTCGCGGTCCTCTCCCTGGCACTCGGCATCGGTGCCAACACCGCGATCTTTTCACTCATCGATGCGGTGATGCTCAAGTCTTTGCCGGTAAGGCATCCCGAGACACTGCTCAAAGTGACCATGGGCAAGGACGGCGGCGAAAACTTCACCAATCCCATCTGGGAAGAGCTGCGCGGTCACCCTGAGCTGTTCTCGGGAGCGTTCGCATACAACCAGGACGACTTCAACCTTGCGCAGGGCGGGGAAGCGCGCTCGGTCACTGGCGAGTGGGTGAGCGGCGACTACTTCGCCACCCTCGGCGTGCCCGCGATTCTGGGCCGCACCCTTGCACGCACCGATGATGTTCGCGGTTGCCCTGCCATTGCCGTGCTCAGCTACGGGCTCTGGCAAACCGAATTCGGCGGCGCTCGTGATGTGGTCGGCAAGAGTCTCAACATCAGTTCTCATCCATTCACAGTTGTCGGCGTGGTCGATCGCGCGTTCTTTGGCCTGGAGGTAGGACAGCAGGCGCAGCTATACGTTCCGATCTGCAGTGCGCCGATTGTTCAGGGGGATGACCACGCCATCGTGCATCGCGGCTTCTGGTGGCTCAACGTGATGGCCCGGCCCGCAGCGGGCGCGTCGGTGGCGCAGACCGGCGCGCGTCTCGCCGCAATAGCGCCGGCCGTCTTTCAGGCGACGGTGCCCACACAAGGGCCCGCCGACTTCATCGCGAGTTACCTCAAGCGCACGCTCGACGTGGCGCCCGCGGGCACCGGCTTTTCGGAAATGCGGCTGCAATACGCCGGAGCGCTGCGCGTCCTGATGGCGGTGGTCGCGCTTGTGCTGCTCATCGCCTGCGCGAATGTCGCGAACCTCCTTCTCGCGCGGGCCACGGTGCGCCAGCACGAAGCGGCGATCCGGCTCGCACTCGGTGCTGGGCGCGGTCGTCTCATCCGCCTGATGCTGACCGAAGCGATGCTGCTGTCGCTCCTTGGTGCGGCACTTGGCGCGCTCTTCGCCAGCTGGGGTACGCGTGTGATGATGGGCTTGTTCGCGGCAGGCGACGGTGCAGCGTGGCTCGATCTTGGTATGGATCGACGAGTGCTCGTGTTCACGACGGCTGTGGCATTGCTCAGCGGCATCCTCTTTGGCCTGGCACCGGCATGGCGCTCGGCGCAAGCTGATCCGCAGGCGGCACTCAAGGCGCAGGGCCGCAGTGTGGTTGGCCGCGGGCGGCGCAGAGTGGGCTGGGCGCTTGTGGCGGGGCAGGTTGCGCTGTCGTTCGTGCTGTTGACCTCCGCCGGTCTGCTGCTCAATTCGTTCCGGAATCTGATGAGCACGCCCGCCGGCTTTCAGCGGAGCGGTGTTCTGCTGGTCAACACCGAGCTGACCAGTGCGACGCTTCCCGGCACCATGCTCGACCGGTTGCGGGCACTGCCGGGCGTTCGTTCCGTCGCCTTCTCCACGATGACACCGCTTGGCCACTTTGGCGAAGTCACGCTCCTTGTCGCGGACGGGTTTGACGCTGCGCACAGGCAGCCCACCCATGCGCTGAGAAACCACATCAGTCAGGATTACTTCACCACCATGGGCACCCGGTTGCTCCGCGGTCGGGACGTGGGCTCGGTCGACAACGCCGGGTCGACAAAAGTGGCACTCATCACGCAGAGCATGGCACACGCGCTGTTCGGTTCCACGGATCCGATTGGAAAGGACGTCGAGCAATCGTCACGTGACCAGCAAAGTGCGCCCTACGAAGTCGTTGGCGTCGTCGAGGACTCCAAGTTTGGCTCACTCCGCGACAGCACGAACATGATGATGTACGTGCCGGCCGTGCAGGATCCCCGTTCGCCGACCAGCTTTACGCTCGAGCTCCGCAGCGATGTCGCGCCGACGTCCCTGGTGAGGGAAGTGAA
>DATAVM010000038.1:0-33762 GCA_036267775.1 Gemmatimonadales bacterium | reverse complement strand
CGGCGTCCGCGTCCGCGAGTCGATGACGCGCCCGCGCACCGCTTGCGCCGCGAGCGTGATCGGCACGAGCAGCAGCAACAGCGCCGGCCGCACCGCCGCCACGGCCCTAGTCCACACGCAAGACCCCTTCGACCGTTTCTGCGCTGCCGCTCCGAAGCAAACGCACGACGGCGGCAATTCCTTCGACCGCGCGCGGCCAGGTGCAGAGTGCTTGTGCTTCGGCAGGCGTGAGCCAGCGGTGCAGATCGTGTTCTTCCGAGACGCGAACCACCGCGTCATCCGCGATGAACGCCGCGAACACGGGAATGAGATCGATTTCATCGGTGGCATGCAGATAGAATTGATCGACGCGACTGAGGTTGTAGAGTGCCGCCGCGGTGCAGCCCGTCTCTTCCAGCAGTTCGCGCCGCGCGGTGCCCACGGGTGTTTCGCCGGGATCAATATGGCCGTGGACCATCTCCCACGAGCCGGCACGCGGACCGCGCGCACTGCGGCGGAGCAACAGCAGTTCGAGTTGCTCGCCACGGCCGCGCAGCACATACACGTCCACGAGTGCGACCCGAACCGTCGTCATCGTGCCCGCAACGCCTCAGGCACGCGCGCGCGCGAGCGTGGCCTCGAGCCGGGCCGAGAGCGCCCGGGGACGGAAGGGCTTGGTCAGAAAGTCGGTGGCACCGAGACGGAGTGCGCGGACCTCGTTGTCCTCGTCGCCGCGGGCGGAGAGCACCACCACCGGCAGTCGCTCCGTGCGCCGATGCGACCGCAGCTTGGCGAGCACCGTGTAGCCGTCGACATTCGGCAGATTGAGGTCGAGCAGCACGAGGTCGGGATTGTGCCGGTCCACCTGCTCGAACGCTTCCGCGCCGTCGCGCGCTTCGCAGATGGTGTAGCCCTCCTGCTCGAGCAGGTCCTTCATGACTCGCCGGAGCGAATCCTCGTCTTCGACCAGCAGAATCGTGGCGCGCTTGGAGCCGGCTCCGCCCGGAGCGCTCGGCACCTCGTCGAGAAGCTCCAGGCCCGCCAGCAACTCCTCGTCGGCTTCGGTGGCAGCGGTCGTAGCGTCCGCCACTGCGGTTCCGCCGCCATTGTCCGGCGCACGGCGTCCCGCGGTACTGCTGTCGTGCGGCACGTCGGCCACGCGCAGCAATTCCTCGGACGAGGTATGCCCGTCGAGAAAGTGACGCAGGCCGCACTCAAAGAGCGTCCGCATTCCTTCGGTCTGCGCGGCCTGTCCGATGCGATCCGCCGTGGCATTCACGCCGATGAGCCGTTCGAGTTCGGCGCTCATCACCAGCAACTCGACCACCGAGAAACGGCCGCGATACCCGGTCTGCGTACACTGTCCGCATCCCGCGGCCTTCCAGAGCTCCGCACCTTCCGGAACCCATCGGGCCAGGCGCGGCGGTACTTCGGACAATGGCATGCGGGTCCGGCACACCGGGCAAAGGCGGCGCATCAGGCGCTGCGCGATGATCCCGCGCAGTGCCGCACCGATCTTGAACGCTTCGAGCCCCATGTCCACCAGACGCGTGACGGTATTGGGCGCATCGTTGGTGTGCAGCGTGGACAGCACAAGGTGGCCGGTGAGCGACGCCTGAATGGCGATCTGCGCGGTCTCGAGATCGCGAATCTCGCCGACCAGCACGATGTCCGGGTCCTGACGGAGGATCGAGCGCAGCGCGGCGGCAAAGGTCAAACCGGTCTTCTCGTTGGTCTGCACCTGCACCACGTTCTTGCCGAGACGGTACTCGACCGGATCTTCGACGGTGACGATGTTGATCCCCTCGCCCTCGATCTCGCGCAGACACGAGTAGAGCGTGGTGGTCTTGCCGGAACCGGTGGGGCCGGTGCAGAGAATCACGCCTTCCTTGGACGACAGCAGCCGGCGAATGATCTCCTGCTCTTCGGGGTACAATCCCAGCGAATCGAGCGACAGCATCGTCGACTGGGTATTGAGAATGCGGACGACAACCTTTTCGCCGTGCGCCGCCGGCAGCGTCGAGATCCGGAGATCGACCGGGTTGCCCGCGACCGCCACGCGCGCGCGCCCATCCTGCGGACGAAGACGATCGGCGATGTCGAGTCCCGACATGATCTTGATTCGGGAAATCAACGGCAGGCCGGCCTTGCGCGGAATCGTCATCGCATGACGCAACACGCCGTCAATGCGGTACCGCACCGTCACGACCTGCTCGCCCGACTCGATGTGAATGTCGCTCGCGCGGCTGGTGATGCCGTCGTGGAGCAGCACATCCACCAGCTTCACGATCGGCCGCGAACTCGCTTCCGCCTCCGCCGTCTCGGCGTCGACCTCGTCGACGGCGTCGGCGAGCTCGGTGATCTCCAGCGCTTCCATGCCCACCAGCAACTCGGCGACGCTGCCCTCACGCTTGGCCACGCCATAGAGCTGGTCAAGCTTTTCGCGGATGCGCGGCGGCGAGGCAAGTGTCATGCGGACTTCGCGGCCGGTGGCAAAGGCCAGCGCCTGCTCGGCGCCGATGTCAAACGGATTGCTGGTGGCCACTTCCATCAGCGCATCGGTGACCGATAACGGCACCACGGTGTAGCGGCGCGCGAGCGCTTCGGGGAGGGCTTCGACAGCGGCGGGGTCGGGCCGGCTCAAGTCCCCAATGGGCAAGCGGCAGCGCGTCGCCAGTGCCTCGAGCACTTCCTGTTCCGGCAGGATGCGCGAATCGAGCAGCTTCTCCCACAACGAGCTTTTGGGCTCGCCGGTGGTACGGGCGCGCTCGATGGTGCCTTCGGGCAGCAGAGGCCCCAGCACAGCCGCCACCCATTCATCGTTGTAGTTCGTCGCACGCCCTCGTGTGGCGTCCGGGCGATCAGTCTGCGTCATGTGCCGGAATCTAGGTGGCAGGATGACGGGTAACCACCTCAGGTCACATCACAGGAGGCCCCACCAATCGGGGTGCACATCGATCGCCAGGGCCGCCCGCCCTGTTCGCAGTGAAAACCCGCACTCCAGGCGCAGCAGCGGCCCCCACAGATCCAGCCGGACACCGCCCACCGGTTCGATTCTGCCAGTCCCCTGCCAGGGCAGCAGCGGCAGCGTTCCGCCGGCCACTCCGGCCGCGAGCAGCGGGCCGATCGTGCTCGGCAGGCGGACGAGGTGCGAATAGGGAAACGGCGGCGTGGGCAGCGCCACCGGGAATTGCCACGCAAGTTCCGCCCGTGCCATTCGCCGGCCGCCCAGCGAGCGGTCCGGCACCACCGGCAGCCAGCCGGGCCCGTCCACCACAAAGGACCGATACGCCGGGAGTCCCGACGTGCCGGCGCCGGCCTCGCCATCGAACTGCAACGTGCCCGGGCCTGCCGTCGTGCGGCCCTGCACGGTCGCATCGGCCCGCCACCAGGTGGCATCACCCTGGCCGCGCTCGAGCGCGAGTTGCCAGCCGTCGCCATCCACCGCGGTGCGCCCGAGCTCCAATTCGCCCATCCACGCGGAACCGGCGCCGAGCGCGGGATTGGTGGTGACGCTGTCCAAGAGCGGCGTGAACGCACTTGCGACGGACGCGGTCCGTTCGCGGGCCGCCGTCACGTGCACGGTCACGCCGCGGCCCATGTCGGTGCGCACACTGGCCGCGACGCGCTCGAGCAACAGGTAGTCGCCGTGATCGTCACCGTCGACGCCGGTCGTGAGGGAGTTGACCGCGCCGCTGAACGTGGGATGATCGACAACGTCGGTCACCGTGCGACCGCCGCTCACAGTGACATGTGCACCACCAACGGGAAGATCCAGCGACGCATCGCCAATTACGCGCTGATCGCTGAAGCCATAACCTGCGCGTGCACGCAACGTGAGCAGCCGGCCGATGGTCCATTGCGCACCGAGTGCCGGGGTGATGCCCTCGACACGGTTGATGTGCAGCAGATCGCTGACGCCATGGCCAAAGAAACGGAAGCGCGGCAGACCATCGAGCAACTTGCCGCCCAGTGCGGCAGACGCCTCGCGTTGTTCGGCGGCCACATCGGCCTCGGCGACCGGCATCGAATCGAGCGCGGCCGCGAGCGGTGCTGTCCAGACCGCGCCGGGCGCGGGATCGCGGAGACCGCCAATGAAGGGCCCCACAAAGCGCTCGGGCGGCTGGGGCACGCCGAGCTGATAGTTGTCGATGGTCCAGTCGCCACGCAGCACAGTATGAAGCGGCAGGTCGATCCAGGTAGTGGAGCGGCGAATCACGATCGACTGACGCCACGGCAACCAGCGCGCGTTCTCCTGCAGCGCGTTCTCCAGCGTGACGGTGATGTCTTCGACCGTCGCGTCGCGATAGGCCGCCGGCGTGAACGTGAAGCGAAAGCGCACCAGCGCCGCGCGATCGACGTCGAGATAGAGTGTTCCCACCGTGCCGGGTGCCGCGGGATCGGCCGGGCGGACGGCCACGGCGACCACCCGCACCGTGCCGTGCGGCCCCGCCAGCGTCACGGTGTCGCCCATCGCAAAGCGGTAGTAATCGAGGCCGGCAAGTGACAATGGGTGAATCAGGTCGCGCACTTCGTCGCCTTCGCCGAGGCGGATGGTGCTGCCAAAGTCGTTGGCGACGATTCCGAGGTGATCCCGATGATACCGGATGCCGGTCGGCAGAAAGGTCGTGTCGCGCCACGCGAGAATGATCTGCTTGCTCCGATTCGGTACTTCGCCGTACACTTCGACTCGCAGCTCATCCGCTTTCATCACCCGTTCCACCGGACCCGTGCCGTGATCCAGCACCGAAGCGAACCGGACAATGCCGTGCGCCGCCGCACTCCACGAGCCGAGAAGCGAGTCGTTGTCGCGCGCGACGCGATGCATCACCGCGCTCCGGACCAGCGGCAACGCGCTTCCCGGCTGCCATTGCTGTGCGGCGAGCGGGGTGACACAGGCAAGCAGCAACGCGAGAACGTGCGAGCGGCGGCGCATGGCTGGAAGATAGAGGCCACCGGCTCCGCGGCGGCGGCGTGAACGAGATCATCGCCCGCTGCCGCGACGCGGCGCGGCAGGGCTTCACGCGCGTACCGCTGGCGCAGGAAGTGGTGCTCGACGGCGACACGCCGGTGTCCGCCTTTGCCAAGCTGCACCGCGGCGACTATGGCTTCCTGCTGGAATCACTCGAAGGTGGCGAACGCTGGGCGCGCTATTCCTTTCTCGCGACCGAACCGGCGGCGGTGTATCGCTATCGTGGCCTGCACGTCGAGCGCGCGGTGGCGTCGGACTGGTATGCCGAAGCCGACACCGCGCCACTGACGCATCTCGCAGCCTTGCTGCGCAATGACCGGACGCTGGAGCTCCCCGGCCTGCCGCGCTTTACCGGCGGTGCTGTAGGCTTCTGGGGCTACGACGTGATCCGCACTTTGGAAGAACTGCCGGACGCACCGCGCGACGATCGCGATCTTCCCGACGCCGTGGTGATGATGGTCGACACACTCGTCATTCTCGACAACCTCTTCCATCGCGCTACCATCGTGGCCAACGTGACGGTGAGTCCCGAGCTCGACGACACCGAGCTTGTCGCGCGCATTGCGGCGGCCCAGGCGCGGAGCGCCGCGTGGCTCGCGCGTCTGGCCGCGCCCAACACGCTCGCACCGTTGGCGCTTCCAGCCGTCCGCACGCCGGCCGCAGCGACCTCGCCATACGCCGGTGACGATTTCCGTCGCGATGTCGCGCGCTGCCAGGAATACATCGCCGCGGGCGACGCCTTTCAGATCGTGCTCTCGCGGCGACTCGACATCGTTCCCGCGCCCGATCCTTTTCTCACCTACCGCTGGCTCCGGGCGCTCAATCCCGCACCGTACTGCTATTTCCTGCGCGTCGGCGACATCACGATCGCGGGGGCGTCGCCCGAAGTACTGGTGCGCGTCGAACACGAAGAAGTAACCGTCCGGCCGATTGCGGGCACCCGGCCGCGTGGCCGCGACGCCGAACACGACGCGGCGATGGAAGCGGAGATGCGCGCCGATCCCAAGGAAGTGGCCGAGCATCTGATGCTGGTCGATCTGGGACGCAATGATGTGGGGCGCGTCGCGCGCTACGGCACCGTACGGGTGGTGGAACAGATGGTGGTGGAGCGCTACTCGCATGTGATGCATCTGGTGAGCGAGGTACGCGGCGCGCTGCGCCCCGAACTCGACGCGCTCGATGCGCTGGCGGCGGCGTTCCCGGCCGGCACCGTGAGCGGTGCTCCCAAGGTGCGCGCCATGGAAATCATCGACGAGTTCGAACCGACGCGCCGCGGGCCATACGCCGGCGCCGTCGGATACATCGGCTTTGGCGCACGCACGCTCGACACCGCCATCGCGATCCGCACCGTGGTCTTTCACAATGGCCGCGCCTCCGCGCAGGTGGGCGCCGGAATCGTGGCGGACTCGGTACCGGAGATGGAACTGCACGAGACGGCGGCCAAGGGCGGCGCGATGCTCACCGCGCTCGGAATGGCGGCCGCGACTTAGGGGCGCGTCGCGTTACTCGCCGCTGGAGCGCGCAAAGCGATAGGGATGTCCCGCGCGCTCGAGCAGCTCGAGCACCAGCCGCACCGGCAGTCCCATCACGCTGAAAAAGTCGCCGTCGATCCGCTCCACGAGTGCCGCGCCCCAACCCTGAATGCCATAGGCACCGGCCTTGTCGCGCGGCTCACCTGTGGCGATGTAGTCGCGCAGAAATTCCGCCGTGCATGGCCGGAACGTCACGCGCGTCTGGTCGAGTGCGTGATGCTCCACGCCATCGGCCACGAGACAGATCGCCGTCACGACCACATGGCTACGGCCCTGCAGCGATAGCAGCATGCGCAGTGCATCGTCGTCGTCTTTCGGCTTTTCGAGAATTGCATCGTCACGCACGACGATCGTGTCGGCGCCGAGCACGAGATGCCCCGGGACGGCACGCGCCTTGTCGCGCGCGAGCCGGCGGGAATATGCGGTGGGCGCTTCGCCCGGAAGGGCGATCTCCTGCACCTGCGAGGGCTGAACGAGAAAGGAGAGTCCGAGCATCTCCAGGAGCTGCTTCCGCCTGGGTGAAGCCGAGGCGAGCACCAGCGTGGGCATCATGGCGCACCTCGTTCGAGTACCAGGGTCACGGGGCCGTCGTTGACGAGGCTCACCTGCATGTCGGCGCCGAATTCGCCGGCGGCGGCGGGCACACCGCGCGCGGCAATCGCGGCGAGCAGCTGACGGTACAGCGGCTCCGCCACCTCGGGGCGCGCGGCAGCGATAAAGGACGGCCGCCGTCCCTTGACCGCGTCGCCGTACAACGTGAATTGCGAGACGACCAGCACACCGCCGCTCACCGCCGCAAGATCCAGGTTCATCTTCCCCGCCTCATCATTGAAAAGACGCAGCGTAGCCACCTTCTCGGCGAGCCACTCGACCACCGCTGCATCGTCGTCCGGGGCAAAGCCCACCAACACGAGGAAGCCACGGCCAATCTCGCCGGTCGTGCGTCCCGCCACGGTCACGCGGGCTTCGCTTACCCGCTGCAGCACTGCGCGCATTCCGCTCACTCCGCCACGAGGGTGTGACAAACTAACTTCGAGCATGTTCCGCTCTCACCTCCAGGCGCTGCGGCGCTACCGCCGGCTCTCGGGCGAATACCGCAAGATGGATGGCGCCGGCACGATCGCGCCGGCGCCGCACCGCCCCGATCCTGCCTCCTGGCCCGACGACGGCGTCACGCTCGCCTGGCTCGGCCACGCCACCGTGCTGCTCAAGGTCTTTGGCACCTGGATCATCACCGATCCCGTGCTGGGACGCCGCATCGGCGTTTCCATCGGACCGGTGCAGATCGGTGTCCGCCGGCTCGTCGCACCGGCGTTGCGGGTGCGCGAGTTGCCGCCAATCGATCTGGTGCTGATCAGCCACGCGCACTTTGACCACCTCGACCTCCCGACGCTGGCGCGAATTCCCCGCACCGCCACGGTGGTGGCGTCGTCCAGTCTGCGCGATCTCCTCCGCCGCTTCCGCGATGTCCGCGAACTGGGCTGGGGAGAATCAACCCGCGTGGGCGACATCGACATCACGAGCACGCCAGCCAAACACTGGGGTGCGCGCATGATCACCGATCGCTATCGCGGCTGGGGCGGGTTCATGCTCGAAACCCGCGGCACGCGAATCTTCTACGCGGGTGACACGGCCTACACCGACGCCCTCCGCCCACTCGCCACGCGCGGTGCGGTCGACATCGCCATCATGCCGATCGGGGCCTACGATCCCTGGATCGCCAACCACTGCTCGCCCGAAGAGGCCTGGACCATGGCGAATGAGCTCCACGCGCGTGCGGTCGTCCCGGTACACCACTCGACCTTCCGCCTGAGTCGGGAACCAATGGCCGAGCCGATCGAACGGCTGCGCCGCGCAGCGGGAGGCGAGGCCAATCGCATTGTGACTGCGGAAATCGGCGACACCTGGCGGATGCCGGCGCCGGGAGTGCGTTGACGCGGCGTTGATCGGCGCGGGATATCCTCGCACGTCTCTCAAACGAGGATCTGATGCGCCTGCTGCCATTGCTGCTGCTCGTCGCCGCTCCCGTTGGTGCCCACGCGCAGTGGCGCGTCGATCTGCTGGCGGGGAGTGCCACCGTTTCGGGCCACGCCCGCGATGGCGCCGACCCCGACCATCCACAATTGCGCCCCGATCACCCAGCCACCTGGGTTGCGGCACTTTCTCATGACGCCGGCTCCTGGCGCCTTGGAGTCGATGCCCGCCGCACCACCGCCGATCTCGGCGAGGTGAGCAGCAGCACCGCCGTCATCACGCGTGGTGCGCTCGCCGCGTGGGAAGGCGCGGCGGAACTGGGCCGCCGGATTGCCGGGGCACCAGAGCGCACCAGCCTCACGGCAGGTGCGGCGGTCGTGTGGGATCGCTGGCAATTCCGCGACATCACGGGAGCATCACGCAGTCGGTGGGGCGGCCGCGGCGATCTCGAGCTGGCGATCCCGCTGGGAGCGCATCTGAGCGGGATCGTGCGCGGCGAGGTCCTGTTTGAGCAATCACTGTTTGATGCGGACGAATTGCCGGACGGATTTACGAGACAAAGCGGCGTTCGCTCAGGGCTGCTGCTCGGCCTGGCGCGAAGGTGGTAACGCAGGACCGCGCTATTCGACCGTGACGCTCTTGGCCAGGTTCCGCGGCTGATCGACGTTGCAGCCACGATTGAGCGCCACATGGTACGCCAGCAGCTGCAACGGAATCGTGGTCAGCACCGGTGTGAGCAGGTCGAGCGTTTCCGGCACGATGAATGTCGCTTCGGCGAGCCGCGCGATCTCCTCGTCACCCGCATTCACAATGGCAATCACCTTGCCGCCGCGCGCCCGCACTTCCTGTACATTCGAGACGATCTTGCTGTGCACCGCGTCGCGGGGTGCGACCACCACCACCGGCATGTTCTCGTCGATCAACGCGATCGGTCCGTGCTTCATTTCGGCCGCAGGGTACCCCTCGGCGTGCACGTACGAGATCTCCTTGAGCTTGAGCGCGCCTTCGAGCCCCACCGGAAAGTTGACGCCGCGCCCCAGATAGAGCGCGTTGTGGGTGCCGTCAAAACGCCGCGCGAGTGTCTCAAGTTCGGGGCCACGGTCGAGAATCTCGCGAATCTGCCCGGGGAGTGCCGCGAGCGCATTGATGTACTTCTTGCCGTCGAGCAGCGACATCGACTTGAGCCGCGCAAAGCGCAGCGTCACCATCGCGAGCGCTACCACCTGCGACGTGAACGCCTTGGTGCTCGCGACACCGATTTCGGGGCCGCAGCGGAGATACAGGCCGCCGTCGACTTCGCGCGCAATCGTCGACCCCACCACGTTCACCAGCCCGATGGTGCGGGCCCCGCGCTGCTTGGCTTCCTTGAGCGCCGCCAGCGTGTCGGCCGTCTCGCCGGACTGCGAAATGGCGATGACGAGGGTGTGCTCATCGACGATCGGATTGCGATACCGGAACTCCGACGCGTATTCGACTTCGGTCGGAATGCGGGCCAGCTCTTCCAGCATGTATTTGCCGATCAAGCCCGAATGCCACGACGTGCCGCACGCCGTGATGATGATCCGCTTGATCCGCTTGACATCGTCGTCGGAAAGCTTGAGGCCGTATACGCGCACGTTGCCGGTCTCTTCCAGCAAGTGGCCGCGCATGGTGTTTTCGACGCTGTCCGGCTGCTCGTAGATCTCCTTGAGCATGAAGTGCTCAAAGCCGCCGCGCTCGATGGTGGCCAGGTCCCATTCGATCTGATTGATCGGCTTGTCGACGTGCCGCGTGGTGAGGGTCCGGACGCGGAAGCCCTTCCGGGTGAGCACCGCCATTTCACCGTTGTCCAGATAGACCACCGAGCGCGTGTGCTCCAGCACCGCCGAGGCATCGGACGCCACGAACCACTCGTTCTCACCAATGCCGAGCAGAATCGGCGAGCCGTTGCGCGCAGCCACCAGCGTGCCCGGCTCGTCGCTCGAAATCACCGCGATGCCGTACGCCCCGTCGATGTCGCGGAGCGCCGCGGCCACCGCTTCTTCCAGATTGCCCTTGTAGAACTCGCCCACGAGATGCGCAAGCACCTCCGTGTCGGTCTCGGAATGGAAAGTGTGGCCGCGCGCGAGCAGCGTCTTCTTGATGGCGGTCGCATTTTCGATGATGCCGTTGTGAATCAGCGCAATGCGGCCGGACTGATCGAGATGGGGATGCGCGTTGATGGTCGTGGGTGCGCCATGCGTGGCCCAGCGCGTGTGACCGATGCCGAGCGTGCCGTGAGGTGCAGCGCCTTCAAGCTCGCCGGCCAGCACGCCCAGGAGGCCGGCGGCCTTGTGGACCTGGATACCGCTGCCGTTGAGCACCGCAATGCCCGAAGAGTCGTAGCCGCGGTACTCCATGCGGCGCAGCCCCTCCATCAGGATTGGCGTGGCTTCCCGCGGACCGACGTATCCCACAATACCGCACATGGCAGTTCCGTTCCTTGAAGCGTGTCTGCTGCCCTACGAGCCGGAGGCTCGAGCCCGAGCCACCAGCGCTTCCGCCTCGGCCGCCGTCCGTGCCTCGGCAATGAACCGCACAACCGGCTCGGTGCCCGACGGGCGAACATGGACCCAGCGATCCTCCCAAGCCAGCCTCAGGCCATCACGGTCATCGGCAACGGCATCGGGGAAGGCAGCTCGCAAGCCCCGGTACTGGGCTTCCAAGTCGTTGCCCCGCTTGCCCTTGGCCTTCACAATCACGTACCTGGGGGCCGCGGCGACGAGGCGCGAAAGCGGCTCGGCGTTGTCGGCCAGGTATTGCAAGATGAGGGCCGCCGCCAGCGGGGCATCACGGCCGGTATGGAGTGCCGGGAACATCACCCCGCCATTGCCCTCTCCGCCGATCACCGCGCGCTCGTCGACGATCATCCGGGCCACATTGGCCTCGCCCACCGGCGCCCGCAGGAACCGCGCTCTACCGTCGCGGGCGGCATCCTCCACCACCAGCGAGGTCGAGAGGTTGACCACGACCGTCGGGGCGTTCCCCGAAGGCTTGCCGGCGCCCAGCACCGCGCGAATGGCCAGGGCGAGAGTGTAGTCCTCACCGATTGGCACACCAGTCTCGTCCACCAGCGCGAGACGATCCACGTCGGGATCGACCGCCATTCCGACCGATGCGCCACTCTGGCGAACGAGTGCACCCAATTCGCCAAGGTTCTCGGGGATCGGCTCGGGGGCGCGCGGGAAACGCCCATCGGCTTCGAGGTTGATGCCGTGCACCGTCACGCCGAGACGCTCGAAGAGTGGCAGCATCGCGGGCGCACCGGCGCCGCGCACGCAGTCGAGGGCCACCACAAAGCGCCGCGCGCGAATGGCCGCCACGTCGATCTCCGGGAGCGCGAGCACCGCATCGAGGTGGCGCGCGATCGCGTCGCCATCGTGCGAGAGCGTCCCGATGGCGTCCCAACCGGCGCGCGGCGGGCCCGCCTCGGCCAGCGCGCGCACGGCGCTTCCCGATTCGGCGTCGAGAAAGATGCCGTCGGGTCCCACGAACTTGAGCGCGTTCCATTCGATCGGATTGTGACTCGCGGTAATGATCAGCCCTGCGCCCGCGTGATGGTACTCGACGGCCATCTGCACCGTGGGCGTCGGAGCAACGCCCACATCGACCACATCGACGCCCACCGACTGGAAGCCCGCGATGGCGGCATGCGTGAACATCGCTCCCGAGGTGCGCGCGTCGCGGCCGAGGACGACGCGATGATTCCCGCGCGAGCGAACCCACGCGCCAAGTGCCGCGGCGTGCCGCGCCACGAGTTCCGGCGTGAGATCGGTGCCGACCAGTCCCCGCATGCCGGAGACGGAGATCATCAGGGTGTCGGACATGGGCCTCGCACGGCGCGCCGCGTCGCGGGCATCACACCCGGATCGGCAAGCGGGAAGGATCGGGAAATGCCGCGAGAAACGCGGCCACGACCTGCGGATCGAACTGCTTGCCCACATGACGCTGCAATTCCTCGAGCGCCGGTGCCGCTCCGCGCTCGCCGCGATACGCACGGGTCGACGTCATGGCATCGAACGCGTCGACCACACAGACGATGCGTGCGGTCAACGGAATGGCCGGCGCGAGCAGGCCATCGGGAAAACCGGCGCCATCCATGCGCTCATGATGCCAGCGGACAATGTGCAGCACCTCGGGATGCTCGTCGCGCAACACGCTCAGCATGGTTTCGCCTGCAATCGTATGCTGGCGCATCTCGCCGAACTCTTCTTCCGTAAGCGGCCCGGGCTTGTGCAGCACGGCGTCGCGCGTGCCGATCTTGCCAATGTCATGAAGCTCGCCGCCGAGACGTAGCTGCTCCATCACGTTGGGCGGGAGACCGAGTCGCTCGCCAGTGGCAACCGCATAGTGCGCCACGCGCCGGGAATGGCCGCGCGTGTACGGATCCTTGGCTTCGAGCATCGTCACGGCCATCTGCACCTGCGCGAGGAACATCGCCTGATTCTTCCGGGAGAGTTCGCGCACCTGCCGTTCGAGATCGTCCTGATAGCTCTCACGCAGGCGACGGACTTCGAGCATCAGCCGCCGCTCCGCCAGCGCCTTCTCGACGCGGGCGCGCAACTCCTGCATCTGCACCGGCTTGGAGAGGTAGTCGCGCGCACCGATCTTGAGACATTCGACCGCGGTGCCCAGATCGCCGTCGCCGGTGAGCATCAGCACCGCGGTATCCGGATAGCGATTGCGCACCTCGCGCAGCAGCGCGAGCCCATCCCGGCCGGGCATGTTGAGATCGCTGATCATCAGCGGCACGCCGCCGTCTTCCGCCAGCATCGCCAGTGCGGTCTCTGTGTCCGGCGCCTCGCGCACCAGGTAGCCCTGGCCGCGCAGGACGCGCACGACCAGCCCGCGCACCGTCGTCTCGTCATCGACGATGAGCACACGGGTCGCGTCATCCGGCGAGCCGAGGAGGTCTTGATCGGGCATTGCTTCAAGCTATCGAAGGACCGCGACAGCGACAATCGCAACCAGCGCCCAAGCTTGTGCCAAGTTACGGCGCCACATAACCTTCCGCGTCCTCAGCCCAGGCTTGGAATGACCCGCCTCTCCGACGCCGATCGCACGGACCATCTCGCGACGCTCGCCGTGCATGCCGGCCATCGCGCCGATCCGCTCTCCGGCGCCGTCATGCCGCCGATCTATCAGACGTCGACCTACGTGCAGGATGGCCTGGGCCGACCGCATGCGGGCTATGAATACGCCCGCACGCGCAATCCCACCCGCGAGGTCCTCGAGGCCAATCTTGCCGCCCTCGAGGGCGGCATGCACGGCTTTGCGTTCGGCTCCGGGCTCGCCGCGCTCGACACGGTGCTCAAGCTGCTGAAAGCCGGCGATCATGTGGTGGTAGGGCACAATGTGTACGGCGGCAGCCATCGGCTGATGGAACGGGTCTACGAACGCTTCGGCTTGACCTTCAGTTTTGTCGACATGCGAATGACGGCCAACGTCGAAGCCGCGATCACGCCCGCCACCCGAATGCTCTACTGCGAAACTCCTACCAATCCCATGATGTTCCTCGCCGACCTGCAGGCCATCGGCGACATCGCGCAATCGCTCGGTCTTCTCTTCGTGGTGGATAACACCTTTGCGACACCGGTGTTGCAGCGCCCGCTGAGCCTGGGCGCAGACATCGTGCTGCATTCCACCACCAAGTATCTCAACGGCCATTCCGACATGGTGGGCGGCGCTCTGGTGACCGGTCGCGACGACCTGGGCGAACAGATCGGCTTCTTGCAGAACGCCGCGGGCGGCGTGCCCGGTCCGTTCGACTGCTGGCTGGCGTTGCGCGGCATCAAGACACTGCCGCTGCGCATGCGCGCGCACTGCGAGAATGCCGGCGTGCTGGCGAGCTGGCTCGCCGCACGTTCCGACGTCCAGCGCGTCTATTACCCCGGGCTCACGAGCCATCCGCAGCACGAACTCGCGCGGCGGCAGATGAACGGGTTTGGTGGCATGATCTCCATCGAGCTCGGCTCGGTCGAACGCGCACGCAAGGTGGCGGAGGGCACCCGGATCTTCATGCTCGCCGAATCACTCGGTGGCGTCGAGAGTCTGATCGGGCACCCCGCCTCGATGACCCACGCATCGGTGCCCAAGGCGCTGCGCGACGAGATGGGCCTCACCGACTCGCTGGTGCGACTCTCGGTAGGAATCGAGGACGTGGCAGATCTCCAGGCGGACCTGGACCGCGCGTTGAGTGCCTGAGGATCCCGGGCGGCTGCTGTTATCGTGAGTTCGAGATCCTTCGCTGCGCAAGGATGACCAGAGACCCGAACCTCAGGCCCCGAATCTCAGGTCCCAAGCCTCAGGTCTCATCCCTGCCACATTGAAACGTCCCGCCGAGCCGTCCGTATACTGAAGGGACCTCAACACCGAGCTTCAGATGACTTCGCTGCCCGCTCCTCGCCCTCGCGTCACCTTGCCGGATATAGCCGCCGTCGCGTGGGAGCACCCGGCTGATCGCGCCGCCTTGCAGACCCTGCGCGCCATCCCGGGCGTCGACCAGGTCATCCGCAAGATTCTCGGCATGCTCGGCGGCGAACACGGCATCCGTCTGCTCTTTCAGGGCAACGCCATCCGCGTGGGTCCGACGCAGTTTCCGCTCCTCTGGGGATTGCACATCGAGAATTGCGCCACGTTCGGCTGGGAGCGTGTGCCGGAGCTCTACGTGACGCAGACGCCGATCTTCAACGCCGGCGCGTACGGCGTCGACGATCCGTTCATCGTCATTCACTCCTCCGCCTTCGAACTGCTCGAAGAGAATGAACAGCGGGTACTGCTTGCGCACGAACTCGGGCATGTGATGAGCGGACATTCGCTCTATCGCACGATCGCCGAGATCATGTTGCTGGTGAGTCTGGGCGCGCTGCCGTTTCCGCTGGAGATTCTCTTGCTGCCGGTGCGGCTCGCGTTCCTCGAGTGGTATCGCAAGTCGGAACTGTCGGCCGATCGCGCCGGGCTGCTCGGCTCGCAGGACATTGCCGCCACCATGCGCCTGTTCATGAAGATGGCCGGCGGCGGCAACACACAGAACATTCGCCCGGGCGATCTCAACCTCGAGCCCTTCCTCGAGCAGGCCAATCAGTATGCCACGCGTAACGAGGGCTTCGACGTCGTCTGGAAGATTCTCAACACGCTCGCACTCACGCATCCGATGAATGTGGTGCGTGCGGCTGAAGTGCAGCGCTGGGTGCAATCGGGTGCGTACGACCGGATCATTCATGGCGAATACCCGCGCCGCGGTCCGGAAGCCGCCGAGCGGCCGTTGCGCGACGACATGAAGGAAGCGGCCGAGCACTACCGCTCGGAGTTCCGCGATGTCGCCGACTCCATCCGTGGTGCGGCCAAGCGTGCGGCCGATCGCGCCCGCGACGCCTTCAATGAAGGCCGGCAGAAAGATTCCGCGTGAGATTGCTGGTCGTCGGCGGCGGGGGACGTGAACACGCACTGGTAGAAGCTCTCGCCGCCGAGGATCCCGCACATCAGATCTACGCCGCGCCCGGCAATCCCGGCACGGCACACCGCGCCACCAATCTCTCCATTCCCGCAGACGACATCGATCGCCTCGCCGACGCGTCCGATGCGCTCGCGATCGATCTGGTCGTTGTCGGACCAGAAGGCCCGCTGGCACTGGGCCTTGCCGATCGCATCCGCGCGGAAGGACGCGCGGTGTTTGGTCCCGGTGCCGCGGGTGCACAGATCGAAGCGTCCAAGGCATTCTCAAAAGAGGTGATGGCGGCGGCACGGATTCCGACGGCCGCGAGTGAGACGTTCACCGATCTCGCAGCGGCGCTTCGTCATGTCGATGCGCACACCGAGCCGCTGGTGGTCAAGGCTTCGGGGCTCGCGGCGGGAAAGGGTGCGATCGTCTGCGCAACGCGCATGGAAGCGGCCGATGCGGTGCGTGCGATGTTGCGCGACGGCGTCTTTGGCAGCGCCGGGCGTGTCGTGGTGATCGAATCATTTCTCGAAGGCGAAGAACTCTCGGTACTCGCGGTGACCAATGGGCGCGACGTGCGGCTGCTGCCGGCATCACAGGATCACAAGCGGCTGCTCGACGGCGATCTTGGCCCCAACACCGGCGGCATGGGAGCATACACGCCAGTATCGATCGCGACCGATGCCGTGCTGGCACGCATCGAGCGGGACGTGATTCTTCCGGCACTCGATGAACTCCGCCGGCGCGGCGAGCCATATCGCGGGGTGCTCTACGCTGGCATCATGCTGCATCCGGATGGCACACCGAATGTGGTGGAATTCAACTGCCGTCTGGGCGACCCGGAGACGCAGGTGGTGCTGCCCCTGATCGATGGCGGGCTCACAGCGTTGCTTGACGCAGCGGCGCGTGGCGAGTCGCTCCCGAGTCTTCGGCTGCGCAATGCGTGCGCGGTGACCACGATCCTTGCCGCCGCGGGTTATCCCGATGCCGTCACCAAAGGCGCCGTCATCGCTATCCCGGAGGATCTTCCGCGGAATGTGATGGTCTACCAGGCCGGCACCGCCCGACGGGATGACGGTGCGCTCATCGTCAGTGGCGGCCGCGTGCTGGCCGTGACAGCTGTGGCGCCTGACTTTACGGCCGCGCAGTCTGCGAGCCGGGCGGCGGCCGAACGGATCGTCTTCGATGGGCGCCAGATGCGCCGGGACATTGGCTGGCGCGAAGCCGCGCGGCGGTAGCGGCGGTGCGGGCGGTGCGGGCGGTACGGGCGGTTCCGCGACGGTACCCGCCACGCGGCCCTCCGCGCAGCGAGTTCCTTGGACAGCGAGGGGACGGTGGTGCGGAGCGGCGTCAGTGCGCCATCGGGGCGGGTCGGGTCGAGCAGATCGCACTGCAGGCGCGGAGCACCACTGTCCCCTTGCGACACCGACAAGATCGCTGGACTGGGCGAACACGCCAGACCGCCCACTCGTCGGCGCGGAACTCGCGCGCGCCGCCCACCGACGATCGCGGCGACAGACAGAGGCGCGCTGCTCAGACACCCGCGCCTTCCTCTGGTCGGCTGCCGTGCTCGCCTGCGATGCTCCGCACGCTCCGTCGCGGTGCCCCCGCAACGTTCTCCGCGCGGCGAGTTACTTGGACAGCGAGGGGACACCCGGCGCGGCGTGAAATTCGTCAAGCCGCCCGAGAAGGCCGAACGGGGAACCTTTGCGATTTTCAATGACAGTGAAAGGCAATCAGTTTGTCCTGAGCAGCCGCTAGCGGAAACGCGCCCGGGATGGTGATACGTTCCGGGCGTGCCCGAACTTCCCGAAGTCGAGACAATCGTCCGCGGCCTCCGGCCTCGCCTGGTGGGGCGGGCGGTCGTTGCCGCAACGCTCTCGCATGACAACGTCCTGGACGGTGTCAGCAAGCGGACGCTGCTGCGTGATCTCTCGGGCGCTGCGATCACCGCGATCGACCGGCGGGCGAAGCATGCCCTGATCCACACCGACCGCGGCATTCTTGCCGTGCAACCGGGCATGAGCGGCGCCCTGATTCACTATGATCGCCCGCTCACTCCGGCGGAGGCGAAATACGCCGTGCTGCGCGCCACGCTCGACGACGGCACGCTCCTTGTCTACCGCGATGTACGCCGCATTGGCACGCTGCGCTGGCTTACGCCGGCGGCCTGGGCCACGTACGCGGCACGTCTCGGCCCCGAGCCGCTGGACCCGGCGCTTACCGCTGCGGCATTTGCCACGCGACTCGGACGCTCGCGCGCGGCGATCAAGAAGGTGCTGATGGATCAGCGCGTGATCGTCGGCGTGGGAAACATCTACGCCAACGAAGCGCTCTTTGCGGCCGGGATCGACCCGTCGAGACCGGCCGACGAGGTCGCGGCGCATCAGCTGGTGGCGTTGCACGGTCATGTCCGGCGCATTCTCACGGCCGCCATTGCCAGCGCCGGCACGACCTTCCGCGACTACGTGACCGGAACCGGCGGCCGCGGCGGTTTTCAACTCGAGATTCTCGTCTACAGCCGCGCCGGCGAGCCGTGCGCCGTGTGCGGCACGCGCCTGGCCGAGACACACGCCATTGACGCCCGATCCACCGTATTTTGCTGGCGATGCCAGCGGTAAAGTCCCTTGCCCTGCCGCTTCCCGCGGCCGATCTCCCCGCGCTCCGCTTTCGTGTGCAGCGGCTGGCCGAGGATCGCCCGGGCACGTATCGCATGCTCGACGCGACCGGGCGCATTCTTTATGTCGGCAAGGCCAAGGCGCTGCGCACGCGTCTGCTGACCTACTTCCGGGCACCGTATCCGGAAGACAAGCAGGCCCGCATTCTCCATGCGGCGAGCGACATCGCGTTTGACTACGCGCCGAGCGAGTTCGCGGCCATGCTGGCGGAGCTGCGACTGATTCGCAAGCATCGACCGCCGTTCAACGTGGCGATGAATCGTGGCCGGCGCTTCTCCTTTCTCGTGCTGACCGATGAGACCGCGCCGCGGTTGCTGGCCACGGCTTCACCCGAGCGCCACCGCGGTCGCATCTACGGACCGCTGCCATCGCCCATGCGCACCACGCTCGCTGCGCGCGTGCTCTCCGATCTGCTGGGCTTGCGCGACTGTCGCGCCGACATCCCCGTGCATTACGCCGAACAGGGAGATTTCTTCACCGAGCCGCGACATGCATCCTGCCCGCGCTTCGATTTTGGTACCTGCCTCGGGCCCTGCGCCGGTCGCGTAAGTCAGGGCGCCTACCATGAGCGCGTCGAGGTGACGGCGGCCTTCTGCGAGGGACGCGGCGTGCGGCCGCTGGACCGCGTCGTCACCGAGATGACCGCACGCGCCGACGCGGCAGACTTTGAAGGCGCCGTGCGGTGGCGCGAGCGATTCGAGTCGCTCGAATGGTTGCTCGCCGCAACGACGCGTGCGCGCGCCGCACTCGATCTCCTGTCCTTTGTGTATCGCGATCCGGGTGCGCAGGGCGACGACCGGGTCTATCTGATTCGCGCCGGCGAAGTGCGGGCGTGCTATCCCGATCCGGTGAGTCCGCTCGAGCGCGACATGTTCAAGGCGGTGGTGACCGAAGAGCTGGAGCGTTCGCTCCCCTTGCCGGGCCGCGCCGATGCCGAGCGGTTGTTTGAGCGGCTGCTGGTGATGCAGTGGTTCCGTGCGCACCCCGAGGCCTGGCGGCGCGTCGTGAAACTGGAGGAATGGGCGGCGGGGTGAAGCACTGTCGCGAATGTCTCAGGTACGCTCGCGCTGCAACATCTCCCGCATGAGGATCACGTCCTGCCAGTCTTGGGGCCGATCCGCAGCTTCCTTGGACCGAATGATGTCCGCGAGGCTCGCCACCACAATCCGCGAACCGAACACCTCGAAAGCGATCGCATGTTCCACCAGGTCATCGTAGCCGCTCGTCCCACTCGGCTGGAACACAAGATCGAGCCGTCCCGCCACGGTGATCAGATTCCAGAGCCGGCCGCGCGCGAGCGCCCGGGGCGTGCAGTCGAAGGCAAGACCCTCCGGCACCGATTCGGTGAACACCCTCGCACCGAGTTCGCGGAGCGCTGCCGCAAGATGTGTCAGGTTGTCGGCGTCGGCAGCGGGTGTCACATCAAGGTCGGCGGTGAGGCGCGGGAATCCCTGCAATCGTGCCGCCACGGCACCGATCAGCACATAACGAACCTGGTGGCGCGCCAGCGTCGTGAGGAGGCGTTCCGGATCGAACGGCCCGAAATTAGACACGGCGCGCAGACGCCAGGAACCGGGACACGTTCGCCAACTCCCTCAGCCGCGCCTCGGGCGACAATGCCAGAATGCGATCCACATCGGCGAGCATGTGGGATTGTGCTGTTGGCTTGAGTTCGAGCCGGGGCCGGAGATCAAAGCCCGCGCTCGCGAGCAGGTGGGTGAGCGTCCCCCATGTGGGCGATGCCTGACCCTTTTCAATCCGTGCGACGACCGATTGCGCCGTCCCGGCGCGCTCCGCGAGGGCCCGCTGCGTGAGACCGGCACGAGCGCGGGCTTCCCGGAGCAAATCGGCGGCAATGTGGCGTTCCATAGGGCGATTGCAATGATAGCTTAAAAGCTATCATCCAGCAACCAGCCCCTAATCCTCATCCATCGCCGTCAACGGCACCAACCGCGCCCTGGGTGGAATCCCCGCCTCCAACTCCATGATCCCCACCGATGCCGGCAGGTCAAAGCGCCGGCGCCCCGCACCACCCGGATTCATCACCGTCACCGTCACGTCGACCAGTTCCAGCAGCGGGCGGTGCGTATGGCCGTAGACAATGATGTCGGCGTCGGGATACGCATCATGCAACGCGGCCGGTGCCAGATCTCCGGCAAACTGATCGCCGTGCGTCACCACAATATTGAAGCCGTCGAGCTCGAGCAGTGCCACGCGCGGCAAGCGCGCACGCAGCGCCATGTCGTCGGTGTTGCCGAACACCGCCGTGACTGGCGCAATCGCTTCCAGTTCAGTGAGCAGATCGAGCGAGCCGACGTCGCCGCCGTGGAGAATATGGTCGACACCCGCAAACGCATCGAATACCTCGGGCCGCAGCAGGCCATGAGTGTCGCTGATGATTCCCAGCCGCACGTCAGCCCGGCCAGCGCGGTGCGATGGTGATGTCGAGGCCGAGCTGATCGAGAATGCGCTGCACCACAAAGTCTACCAGGTCGGCCACGGTAGCAGGGCGATGATAGAAGCCCGGCGACGCCGGCAGCACGGTTGCTCCCGCTTCGGTGGCCGCGGTGAGATTGCGAAGATGCACCAGCGAGAGCGGCGCTTCGCGCGGCACGAGAATCAGGGGCCGCCGCTCCTTGAGCATCACATCCGCGGCACGCTCCACCAGCGAGCGCGACGTACCATGCGCGATCGCCGCGACCGTACCCATCGAGCACGGCACGACCACCATGCCGCGACTGCGATACGAACCCGACGCGACCGCCGCTCCGCGATCGGAGTCGGGATAGAGCGTGACCGATGTCCAGTCACCGCCGGTCGCCACGCGCAGCGCCGCCTCATCGTCAATCGCTACCTCGGTCTGGAGCAATCGCCAGCCGTGTGACGAGACGATCAGTCCAGTTGGGACGCGATGTCGAGCAAGAACTTCAAGGAGTCGAACACCGTAGACCGCGCCGCTCGCTCCGGTGATCGCTACAATCACCGGAAGCGCAGCAGACGGCGCTTTGTCGCTCACGTACCCTTGCGATTCGGTGTGGGCGAGCGGACCGGGTGCTTCTTGGGCACCGGCGGCTTGGGCGGCAACCGCTTGCTCACTGGCGGCGCGGGCGGACGCGTGGCCGGGCGCCTCATGCGGCACCGACCAGGTGATCGATGAGTGCAAAAGCGAAGACGGTCATGCTCATCACTCCATTCATGGTAAAGAAGGCGGCATCGAGCCGCGAGAGATCGCCGGGACGGACGAGCCGGTGCTCGTACAAGAGAATGATTGCGGCCGCGCCGACCCCGGCAAAATACCAGAGACCGAAGCCTGCGCCGAGGCCAAAGAGTGCCAGCGCAGGAATCGTGATACCGTGCAGCAGCTTGGCGAGCAGAATGGCGCGGCGCTGGCCGAGGCGAAGCACTGCGCTGTGCAGCCCCGCGTCGCGGTCGAATCCTTCGTCCGGAAGCGCGTAGAACACATCGAAGCCCGCCACCCACGTGACCACCGCCACGGTGATCGCGATCAGGAGCCACCAGGGCTCGCTCCACCGCCCCGTCACGGCGAGCCAGCCGCCCACCGGTGCAATCGCAAGCGAGAGACCGAGCCAGAGATGCGGCCAATTGGTAAAGCGCTTGGCGTAGCTGTATCCGAGAATCCAGGCCAGCGCGATCGGCGAGAGTACCAGACAGATCGTATGGAGGAGTGCCGCGGCCGTCACAAAGATCAGCGACGCGACCGTCACGGCAATCGAGGCGGCCCGCACCGAAATCCGCCCCGCGGGAATCTCGCGATCGCGCGTGCGAGGATTGCGTGCATCCCAGGTGCGATCGGCGATCCGGTTGAAGCCCATCGCCGCAAAGCGCGCCGCGCTGAACGCGACGACGATCAATGCCACCGTGCGCCCGGTGAGCGGTGCGACGCGGGCGGCGGCGAGCATGCCGAGGAGTGCAAAGGGAAGCGCAAAGACGGTGTGCGGCAACTTGACCAGCGACGCGTAGCGCGCCAGCACCGAGACGCCCCGGAAGGTCTGACCTTCGCGCGATACTGTCGTCACGTCGTGGACAATCCCAGCCTGGGCCACAGCGCGTCGACGCGCGCACGCGTGTCGGCGTCCATCTCGATGCGATCGGGCCACGCGCGCGTAAAGCCCTCCTCCGGCCACTTGCGCGTGCCGTCGATGCCCATCTTGCTGCCAAAGGTGAACTGCTGCGCCGCATGATCGAGCACGTCGACCGGCCCGCGCACAAACTCGATGTCGCGTTTGGGGTCGATGTGATTGAGCGTCACCCAGAGCACTTCGTCCATGTCATGCACATTGACGTCGCGATCGACGATCACCAGCACCTTGGCGAGCGACATCAGACCCTGCCCCCAGAGCGCGTGCATCACCTTGTACGCCTGGCCGGGGTACTGCTTGTCGATGCTGACAAATACCAGATTGTGAAAGATTCCCGCCGCGGGCATGTGATAGTCGATCACCTCCGGCACCGTCAGCCGCAGCAGCGGCAGGAAGATTCGCTCGGTGGCGTGGCCGAGCCAGTAATCCTCCATGGGCGGGCGACCCACCAGGGTCGCGGCATACACCGGCCGTTCCTTGGTGGTGACGGCGGTCACATGCATGCGCGGATACAGATCGGCGAGCGAGTAGAAGCCGGTGTGATCGCCGAACGGCCCTTCGGTCACGAGCGCTTCGGCTGGATCGATGTAGCCCTCGATCACGATTTCGGCCTGCGCCGGCACGTCGAGGTCGCAGGTGAGCGCGCGAACCAACTCCACGGTGTCGCGGCGAAGGAAACCGGCAAAGAGAAATTCGTCGATCCCCGGCGGGAGTGGCGCGGACGCTGCGTACATGCTCGCGGGATCGCCGCCGATGGCGATCACCACGGGCATGCGCTCGCCACGGAGAGCCATCTCACGCCAATGCGCCGCGCCACTCTTGTGCCGCTGCCAGTGCATCGCGAGCTCGCGCTTGCCCTGCACCTGCACGCGATACATGCCGACATTGCGCGCCCCGCTCACCGGGTCGCGCGTGATGACCATTGGCAGCGTCAAGTAGCGGCCACCGTCCTGCGGCCAGGTCTGCAGGCAGGGCAGCAGATCGAGATCGACTTCGTCGCCGCGCCAGACGCGTTGCTGGCACGGCGCACTTCCCGACCGCACCTTGGGCGGATACTTGGCCATTTCGGCCAGTCGCGGCAGCATCGCAAGTTTGGCGAGCAGTCCTTCGGGCACCTTGAGATTCAGCATGTCGGCGATGCGATCGCCGATGTCGTCGAGACGCTCGACGCCAAGGGCAAGCGCCATACGACGGCGCGAGCCGAAGAGATTGATCGCGACCGGCATGCTGCTCGTGCCGCCATCGGGAAGGACGGGGCGTTCGAAGACCAGCGCCGGCCCGCCGTTGTGCGACTTCATCACCCGATCGGCAATTTCCGCGATCTCGAGATGCGTCCGCACCGGCTCCGCGATGCGCACCAGTTCGCCGATCCGGTCGATGGCCGCGATGAAGTCGGGGAGCGAATCAAGACTCATGCGGCCTTCCGCGTGGCGACATGCACGGCAACGATCCCGCCCCAGAGCGTGTCCCAGGTGACCTGGGTGAAACCCGCGGCTTCCAGGCGGAGCGCGAGCGCGGCCGGATCGGGAAACGCCAGCACCGATGCTGGTAGCCAGTCATAGGCGCTCGTATGTTTCGAGACGAGGCGGCCGATCCGCGGCAGGATCCGGCGAAAGTAGGCCAGATAGAGCGCTCGGAATGGCTGCCAGCGGGGCGTGGTAAATTCGAGCACGACCAGGGTCGCCCCGGCCTTGAGCACGCGCGCTGTTTCTCGGAGCCCAGCATCGAGGTCCATGAGATTGCGCACGCCAAACCCTACCGTTGCCCCGTCAAAGACGTGCGCGGCGAATGGCAACCGGAGTGCATCCGCACCGGCCGGCAGCATCCTCGCGGCCTTGCCGCGTCCCAGCCGCAGCATCGCGGGCACAAAGTCCACGGCGACCACCGCGCCGCCAAAGCCGTCGCGCCGGGAGAGTTCCGCCGCCAGATCGAGGGTGCCGGCGCAGAGGTCGAGGTACCGGCCATTGGGCGTGCGCTGCCAAGGCAGGCGGTTGACCGCCCGGCGCCGCCAGCGGCGATCGGCGTTGAGGCTGAGCAGGTGATTCAGCCGATCGTAGCGCGGGGCAATCCCGGCAAACGCATCGCGCACGTATTTCCGCTTGGCGTCGCCACCCGTGACCGGTAGCGCCTGGTCGGTTGCTTGCATTGGAGCCAAAGGTACCGTTTTCGCGAACCCCGTGGCAACGCGGAGCCGCGCGTGAGCGCCCTCGCGCCGGCCGACTGGCACAGCCTGTCCGATCAGGAAGTGGTCGCGGCCGCGGTGCGCGGCCAGGAAGCGGCGTATCGCGAACTGGTCCGGCGCTACCAGCGACCGGTGTATTCCCTGATTCTGCGCATGGTGCGCAATCGCGAGCTCGCTGAAGACCTGGCGCAGGAAACGTTCGTGAAAGTACTCAACGCGATCGACAGCTACCGCCCCGAATACAAGTTCTCGAGCTGGATCTTCAAGATCGCCAACAACGCCGCGATCGATCAGCTCCGCCGGCGCGAGCTCGCCACGCTCTCGCTCGACGGCTCGCCGCACGCGGCCAGCAGCGAAGCGGTCGAAGCGACGTCGCTGCAGATCGGCGACGAGCGCGAATCCGCGCTGGACGAGATGACGAGCCGCGAACTTGGGGCACAGATCGAACGCGCGATCGCGCAACTTCGCCCCGAATACCGCAGCTGCATTCTGCTGCGCCACGTCGAAGGCCGTCCCTACGAGGAGATCGCCGAAATCCTCGGACTCCCCCTCGGCACAGTCAAGACGTACATCCACCGCGCCCGCAATGAGCTGCGCAATCTGCTCGCTGGCTCGCACGAATCCTGAAACCCGGTCCCTTGGCACACCGTAGAGGCTCACGATGAGTACGCAGACCCCGCAGCACCTCACCGCTGACGAGCTGGACGCACTGCTCGGCGGCGCCGCGCCGGAACGCGCAACGTCGCACATTGCGACGTGCTCGACTTGCCTGACGATGGTCACGCTCGATCAGCAGGTGGTCGCCGCCCTGGGCACCCTGCCGGCGCTGGAGCCCGCCCCCGGCTTTGGCGATCGCGTCATGGCGCGTGTAGCGGTCCATCAGCGGCCGCTTGACGCCGCCCCTTCGGTCGCCGCGACGCCACGGGCTGTCGCGGCTCGCCGGCGAGCCATGGTGGCGGGGGCTGTTGCGGGTGGCGCACTGGTGGCGGGATTTGCCTGGCTCGCGGCGCATCCGGCGGAACTTCTGCGGGTGGCCGGGCCCGTGCTCCGCGACAATGCGAACTCGCTCTGGCTCTCGGTTCAGCAGGCGGCGAGCAACGTCACCACGCGTCCCTGGTACGGCTCGGCGCGCAATCTCCTGGCGACCCCCGCGCGAGCATTCCCGGTGATCGGCGCGATCGCCGCGGCTTATGCGCTCGCGTTGAGCGGTCTGCGGCGGGTGATGACGGAGCCGGTGCCGCATGCGCGGTGGTAGGGGCGGCCTCGCCCGCCTGATCGCCATCGTTGCGCTTCTGCCCGCCAGCCGCGCTTCCGCGGCTCCGGTGCACAACGTGGTGGGCGAGTTCACCGAACGGATGCGGGTGCTCTTCACGATGTCCGTGATCGGCACGGAACCGCGACCGCAGGTGATTGCACCGGCCGATTCGCAGGGACCCACGGTCGACCCGAGTCATCTCGAACATCCGGCTGCGCTCGAACACCAGCTCCGCGCCGCACTTCGTGCGCCGCTCGCCACCACGCGCCTCACTGTCACCGGCGGCACCGCACATCTTGGCCACTACGTGGTTGGGTCCGACCAGATCGTGCACGGCCACGTGGTGGTGCTCGAAGGTGACGCCGAGGTGCGCGGGCGGATCGAAGGAAATCTCGTCACGCTCGATGGCAACATCACGGTCTATCCCGGCGCGAGTGTGGCGGGCGATGCGCTCGCGATCGGCGGACATGTGATCGAGGCAAGCGGCGTCACCGGCACCGTGCAGAGCGTCGAGGCGGCGGACCATGCGCCGGCTGCACCGCTGCCCGTGCCGCTGCAGATCGCGCGGCGCGGCGCGGGACTCGCCGGCATTTTCTGCACACTGCTCATCCTCGGTTTTGGCCTCGTGACCTTTGGCCGGCCGAATCTCGAAATTGTTTCCGACACGGTGGCGCATTCCTTTGGACGGAGCTTCCTGGCCGGATTGCTCGGACAGATTCTGCTCCTGCCGACGATCGGGCTGATCGTCGTGATGCTGGTGCTTACGATTGCCGGCATCATCATCGCGCCCTTTGCGGTTGCGGTCTACACGCTGCTCATGATCATCGCGACGCTGGGCGGCGTGCTCGCGGTCGCGCATGCAATGGGTGAGCGGCTCACGCGGCGGCGGATGGCGCGCGGCATGGCGGTTTCCCCCAATTCCTACCGCTATGTGTGGCTGGGAATGCTCTCCATCACCGCGGTGTGGCTTGGCTGGGTGCTCTTTGGGTGGGTCCCGTATGCCGGCGGGCTGATGCTCGCAATCGCGGCCCTCGGCACGTGGGGCGTCGGCACGGTCGGCTTTGGCGCAGCACTGCTCTCGCGTGGCGGGGTGCGCGAGCAATTTGCGGGGCGGTTGCTGCCTACGGAAATGATGACCGACGAGTACCTGTGGGCGACGCCGCAGTTCGGCGTCCCGTCGGTCAAGCGGCCGGATCCGCGGGAATAGTTACTTCCTGCTGGTCCGGCTCATGTGATACGTGACCGTGCGCGCCGGCACGTCGACCGTGGGCGGCCAGGTGGTGACGGCCACAAAGCGGTCGGGGTTTTCTTCCTTCCACGAAAATGTCGTCTTGGTGCCGGTGAGCGGTGTGAACTCGATCGACGAACTGTCGAGCTTGACCGCGAGCCACGTCGCGCCATCGCCGCTCGCGATGACACGATGATTGCGGAGCGCATACCGCGTCGTGCCATGCAGGTTTTTCAGATGCGAATCGCTGTAGCTCTGCACCATCAGGGTTGAATCATCTTCAAAGACGTAGTGCTCGTAGATCGCCGGCTGATGCTCCGCCGTTCCTTTCCAGCTTCCCGCCACCCAGCGCAGCGTGGTAAAGTCGTCGCGCCCGATGACGAGTCCCGGCGTCGACGTCTGACCGAGCGCGGTTGCGGCGCCGCCAGCCATCAGGACGCAACAGGCCATGAAAGATCGTCCGTCCATGTGCAACTCCTGGTATCAATGTGATACCCGGGGGACGACGCCCGCTGGCGGAGCGCCACACCACTGCGGATGCGCCGGCGACGCCGCGCCGCTCGTGCGATAGAAATCCGGCATCTGGGTGATCAGGCCGTTCGACGGCGTGTTCCGCGAGCTGCCGGCCACGAGCTGGAGCTGGTAGCGATCGAGAAAGAAATCAAAGGGATCATTCACTCCGGTATCGATGATCAGCAGATCGGCCGGCGTCATTGTCAACCGACCAAAGCGCAGCGTCCCGCCCTGGAAATACATGAAATTGCGGCCGCCATTGCCCTGGGGCACGGTGAGCGGCGGCACCGCGACGTCGGCGGCGCGAAATGTGAGCGCAATGGTGCTGTCGCCGAGTGTGGCGGTCACCAGATGACCGCGCGCGGCGGGCGCGGGGAGCATCGCGGCGGGCGTCAGCAGCAGATCGTTGCCATCGATCCGGACACCGGCGGCGCGGTGCACATCGGCCAGTTTCTTGAGCGTGAGCCCGAACGTATGCATCAGACCGGTCACGGAAATGCCGAGCGCGTGAATGGAAAGCGGATGCAGGCGAAGCTCGCCAGCGGGCGTCACGGACATTTCGCTGACGATCGTGAACGGCAGGCCGTGCAAGCGGCCTTTCTGGTGGAGATGCCCGCCCGCGATGCTCACCGAGAGGCCCGCGAGCGGCGCTCCCGCGTAGTGAAAGACGTAGTGATTGAGCAGCTGGCTGAGACCATCGGTGGTAAGCGTGATGCCGGCGCTGTCCAGTTCAATCCGGAAAGAATGCTTGTCGTCGAGTACCACCGGCGATCCGGCGCGGACCGGGACCAGGCGGCCACGGAGCATGCTGATGCGCATGACGAGGGTCGAGTCGACATGAAAATCGACGCATCGCATGGTGGTGGCGACCGCGGCAGTATCGGCGGCGACGAGTCGGAGAAACGCAAACCCGGCGATCAGCGAAAGGATGGGCCACCTCGTGACAGGGAAACGTTCACTGAGGAGACGCTAATCGCGGGGACCGCTCTCACACATCGGCAAGTTATTCAACAGACACTGAGACCTGAGGCTCGGTGTTGTCATCCTTGAGCGCAGCGAAGGATCTCGGCGCAGGCGTGACCATGGGACAGTGGTGCTACGCGCCTGCGGAGCTTCGCGGGGCGTGCACGGCAGCCGACCAGCGGAAGGCGCGGGTGTCTGAGCAGCGCGCCTCTGTCTGGGACAGCGATCGCGGGTAGGCGGCGCGCGCGAGTTCCGCGCCGACGATGGGGCGGTCTGGCGTGTTCGCCCCCAGCACTCCAACGGACGTTGAGCGCGAGATCCTTCGCTGCGCTCAAGATGACAATTCAGCTGATGATCGGAAGAACGAACCTCGTCTTGGTCCCGCGCTCCACGATCCGTTCGGCCACTTCGCGCAGCATGACCGCAGCCGCCGATGTGGGCGCAGCGATCACTACCGGCGCGCCCTGATCCGCGGCATCGGCGAGTCCGGCTTGCAGCGGAATCTGGCCAAGCAGCGGCACGCCGAGTTCGGCGGCGAGGCGTTCACCACCGCCGCTGCCAAAGAGATCGTGGCGCACGCCAGTCACCGGATCGAGAAATCCGCTCATGTTCTCGACCACGCCGAGCACGGGCACATTGACCTTTTCGAACATCTTTGCGCCCCGCAGTGCATCGCCAATGGCGACTTCCTGCGGTGTCGTCACGATCACGGCGCCGGCGACCATCACCTGCTGCACCAGCGACAGCTGTGCGTCACCCGTGCCGGGCGGCATGTCACAGAGGAGGTAGTCGAGCTCACCCCACGCGACGTCGTGCAGGAATTGATGGAGGACCTTGGTGATGATCGGTCCGCGCCAGATCGCGGGCGCATCACGCTCGATCAGGAAGCCGATGGACATGAGCTTGAGACCGTGCGCTTCGAGCGGCACCATCTTGCCGTTGTCGAGACGCGGCTTGTCGTACACCGCCATCATCCGCGGCAGATCAGGCCCGTAGAAGTCGACGTCGAGCACACCCACGCGGAGTCCGCGCTCGGCGAGGGCCACGGCGACGTTCACGGTCACGGTGGACTTGCCAACGCCGCCCTTGCCGGAAGAGATGGCGATGATCTTGCCCAGACCGGCCAGCTCGACCGGCTGGGGTGCGGGAACCCCGGTCTGCGCGCTCTGCGGCGCGCCGTGCGTCACCTTGGGAGGTCCGGCCGGATCGATCACATTGATCTTGGGTGTCGGCAATCCGATCGCGGCAATGGCCTGACGGGCCTGACGAACGAGCGTTGCAGGGTCCTCGCGACGCAGTAGAAAGGTGAACTGCGACTCGCCGCTCGCGGCATCGACCTTGAGGTCGACGATCATCTCGGAGGCGACGAGGCCGCTGCCCGTGCGCGGATTGATGATCGTGTCGAGCGCGGTGCGGATCTGGGCTTCGCGGGAATGACTCACGCGCGGCACGCGTCAGACGGCATCAACGACTCGCACTTCGGGGACGGCCTCGCGCAACCGGACTTCCAGACCACGCTTGAGGGTGATGGTCGACGCGGAACAGCCGGCGCAGGTGCCACCCAGCCGCAGCAGGAGGCGGCCTTCGTCGTAATCGAAGTCCACCACGTCGACGCTGCCCTTGTGCGACGCGATATAGGGCCGCATCCCGTCGATCGTCTGTTCGATGCGGTCCAGCAACGTCTGCGGTGCGAGCTCGGTCTTCATGAACGAATGCTATACCTGCCGGGGGCGAGGACAAGGCCCCCCGCAACGGAGGCGCGGCGGCCGGTCAGCGCGCGCCGTTTTCGGCCAGAAACTCGCGCGAAGCGGCGAGCATGATTGCCTGCACGTCGGCAAGCGTTCCGGCAATCGCCACGCCGGCAGCCTTGGCGTGACCGCCGCCGCCAAACCGCTGCGCGAGCTCCGCGACGTTCACGTCGCCCACACTGCGGAGCGAGACTTTCACCCTGCCGCCCGACATTTCCCGAAAGAGGAGCGCCAGCCGCACGCCGCGCACCGATCGCGCGTGCTCCACCACGCCATCGAGGTCGTCGGGATCGACGGCATGCCGCTCGAGTGCACCCGGCGGCACGGTCACCCACGCCAGGCCGCGATCGTCCTCGACCACCAGGGTCTGCAACACCTCCGCCAGAAGGCGCGGCCGCCCGGCGGGTGCTCCGGCATAGACATCGAGATAGACCTGTTCGGGATCGACGCCGCGCTCCAGCAGATCGCCGGCCACACGCAGGGTGCGTGGCCGCGTGTTGGAAAAGCGAAAGCCGCCGGTGTCGGTGACGAGTGCGACATAGAGCGCACGCGCCGCAGCGGCGTTGACCGGCCACTGCAGCTCTTCCGCAAGCCGATAGATCAGCTCACCCGTAGCCGCGGCCGTCGCGTCGACGTAGCGCGGACCCGGTGGGAGCACACCCGGCGCGATGTGGTGATCGATGCACGCCACCGGGACCGTGCATTCGCGCACGGTCTCGGCCAGAATGCCGAGACGCGAGAGATCCGCAATGTCGAGCACGATGATGAGGTCGGCACGGCGCAATGTCTTGACGGCGTGTGCCGTCTGATCGGCATGCGCGACGCCGTCAAAAAGAAAACCGAAACGCGGCGGCGTGGCAGTCGGGTTGGTGATGCTCACACGGGCGCCGAGCGCGCTCAGGAGATGCACCATCGCCACTTCACTGCCCAGGCCATCGCCATCGGGATTCACGTGCGTGGTGAGGCAGACGTGACGGCCAGGAACGATGAGCGCCGCCAGCTCACGGGCCGCGGCGCTCAATGTGTCAGCATCGGAAACGGTCATGCCGCAAACTAATCGGCGCGCGCGTTACTTGCGGTTGCGAGCCACCATTCCGGCGACGACGGCAACGGCCGCCGCACCGGCAGCCGCGGCGGCCACCTTGCCGCGCGTGATCTGCGGCTTCATTTCGGCCATCTTGTCTTCGACATCGTGGATCATCTCTTCCGCCTTGGCGCGCGCGCGTCCAGCGGACCGGGCCGCCGTGCGAGCCAGTCCGCGAGCGGCCTTGGAGACCTTGGCGACATCGCGCCGCGCCGTACCGGCGGCCTTGCGGGCTTTGGTCCGCGTGGCGACCTTGGCGCGCCGCGCCACCTTCTTGCCGGTCTTCCTGGCGCGCGAAACCGCCTTCTTCGCGACCTTCCGGGCCTTCTTGCCAGCCTTCTTGCCGGCCTTCTTGCCAGCCTTCTTCGCTGCGGTCTTGCGAGCCGACTTCTTGCGAGCTGCCATCAGCATTCTCCTTGAGAGGAACCAGTTCGGTTACCGCAGAGGTGCGGTACCTTCGCGTTGACGCTGCAACACACTGTGATACCTGCCGTAACTGAAATAGATCCCGAAGCCGATGATCAACCACACGATCAACCGGATCCAGGTGTCGGCCGGCAACGTCGCCATCAGGCCGAGGCAGCAGAGAATGCCCATGATCGGAACGAACGGCACCCACGGGGTGCGGAACGGCCGCTCGAGATCGGGGCGCGTCCGCCGCAGGATGAGCACGCCGGCACAGACGAGCACAAAGGCGAGCAGCGTGCCGATGTTCACGAGCTGGCCGAGCAACTGCAGCGGCAGGATACCGCTCGCGACACCGACCGCGATGCCGGTAAAGATGGTCGAGATGTACGGGGTGCGGAACCGCGGATGGACGCGTGATGCCCATGGGCCCATCAAGCCGTCGCGCGACATCGAGTAGAACACGCGCGACTGGCCGAGCATCATGACCAGAATCACGGAGCCCAGGCCGAGCACCGCGCCGAGATCGACGAGCACGCGCACAAAGGCGGGAGCACCCACCTTGGCCATCGCGTAGGCGACCGGCGCGTTCACGTTGAGCTCCTTGTACGGCACCATGCCCACCAGTACGCCCGAGACCACGATGTACAGCACCGTGCAGATGGCCAGCGACGCCAGAATGCCGATTGGCAGATCGCGCTGCGGATTCTTGGCTTCCTGTGCCGCGGTAGAGACCGCGTCGAAGCCGATGTAGGCAAAGAACACCAGCCCCGCACCGCGCAGCACGCCCGACCAGCCGTAGCTTCCCCACGTGCCGGTGTTCGGCGGAATGAACGGATGCCAGTTGGCCGGCGTGATGTGCGCAAGTCCGACGCCGGCAATCAGCAGCACGATCGCCACCTTGAGAAAGACGATCGCGTTGTTGACCGACGCCGATTCCTTGATGCCGATCACCAGCACGGTCGACATCACCGCCACGATGCAGACCGCCGGCACGTTGAGAATGGCACCGGTCAGGTTGAGCCCGGTGTGCACACAGCTCGCGACCTTGTTGAGCACGTCGGCGTCGACGCACCAGATCGTGGGCGCGTTGGAGAGATTGGCCGGAATGGTGATGCCAAAATTATTGAAGAGATCGACGAAATGTCCCGACCAGCCGACCCCCACACTGGCAGCGCCCGCCGCGTATTCCAACACCAGGTCCCAGCCGATGATCCAGGCCACCAGCTCACCCATGGTGGCGTACGAATACGTGTATGCGCTGCCAGCCACGGGCACCGCGCTCGCCATCTCGGCATAGCAGAGACCGGCAAAGGTACAGGCGATGCCAACGATGATCATCGAGACCGGCACGGCCGGTCCGGCAAACTGTGCTGCCGCCTGGCCGGTGAGCACAAAGATGCCGGCGCCGATGATGGCGCCGATGCCTAGCGCCGTCAGATTGAGTGGACCGAGTGTGCGCTTGAGCGAATGCGAACCGCTCTCGTTGGCCTCGAGTTGAAGCGACCCGACGGACTTGGTCGAAAAGAGACCCATGACGTGATCCTTGGAGGAGGAGGCGCCGCCGGGGAGCGGCTTACAGGTTGTAGTTCGGTGCTTCCCGCGTGATTGTCACATCGTGGGGATGCGACTCGCGCAGCCCCGCGGCAGTGATCTGCATGAATTCGGTGTCCTGTTGCAGGGCGGCGAGATC
>DATAVM010000037.1:0-12500 GCA_036267775.1 Gemmatimonadales bacterium | reverse complement strand
GCTCGAGACCAAACAACTGGTTCTACAGTTGTCCGGAGTCATCGTTCAGTAGTTTGTTCCCTCGACGCGACTGCTGAAACAGTCGCGCGTCACCGGGACCGCACTGCGTCCGACTTCTCCCAATCCTTCACTTGTCAAAGAGCACATTCTCAATGCCGGCAACGCTATCAGCCGGCAGCCCTCAAGAATAACCGGGTCTGCTCCCCGGGTCAACTGCGGTAACACCCTCGTATCGAGGGAGCGCAAACCTAAGAACCAGAGGGGCTTGGAGCAAGTCCTCCCCACCCCGATTTTCGCCCTTCCTCAGCTCGTCGGCGGACTGAACGCCTCGTGCTGCGCGTCCAGCCACGACTGATGATACGCCGGATCCTCGAACGCCTCCGCCACCCGCGCCACATGCAAGGGCTTGAACGAGTCCATCATCACCGCCAGCTCGTTCGTCGCCTTGGCCCCGATACTCGCCTCCGCCCGCCCCGGATGCGGTCCGTGCGGCAATCCGTCGGGATGCAGCGTGATGCTGCCGTACTCAATGCCCTTCCGGCTCATGAACTCGCTCGACGCGTAGAACAGCACTTCGTCGGAGTCCACGTTGCTGTGATTGTACGGCGCCGGCACGGCGTTCGGATCAAAGTCGTAGGGCCTGGGACAG
The DNA here is from genome assembly GCA_036267775.1 of Gemmatimonadales bacterium. GTDB lineage: Bacteria > Gemmatimonadota > Gemmatimonadetes > Gemmatimonadales > GWC2-71-9 > Palsa-1233. Next base: position 11,851 of record DATAVM010000037.1, on the reverse strand, counting down.
AAGGAGCAGATCACAAAGCCGTCGCCCTGAAAGGTCTGATGCACCGGCGGTGGCTGATGAATGCGTCCCACGATCGGCTCGAAGTCGTGGATGTTGAAGGCCCACGGGTAAAAGCAGCCGTCCCAGCCCACCACGTCGAGCGGATGATGATCGAGCACGAGCTCGTTGATCGCGTCGTACTGCTTGACCAGCACCGGAAAATCGCCCGTCTCGTCATGCGTCACCAGATCGCGCGGCACGCGAATGTCGCGCTCCGAGTACGGCGCGCCCTCGAGCAACTGCCCGAATTCATTGCGATAGCGCTTGGGCGGCCGCACATGACCGCGACTCTCGAAGACCAGAAACTTGCCGGGCACCGTAAGATCCAGGCGCCACCGATGTGTGATGTTGCGATGTATGACCACGTAATCGCCGGCCCGGAACGGCAACTCGCCAAACGGCGACTCGAGCACCCCGCTTCCTTCCACCACATACACGACTTCGTCCGCCTGCGAGTTGCGGTAGACGTGCTGATCCTGCACGTCCGGTGTGGACCAGAGCATCGCCACATCGCTGTTGAAGAGCAGCGGCGTGCGATCGAGCGTGATGCTACCGCTCGAGCCGGCGCGTGCCGTGCGAAAATGCCGATGACGCAACGACGTGCCGGTATCGGCCTCCCACCGCACATCCTTGATGCGCCGCGCCGACTTGACCGTCGTCGGCGGCCGCACGTGGTACAGCAGCGACGACGTTCCCGAAAATCCTTCGTGCCCCATCAGCTCCTCGGCGTACAACCCGCCGTCGGGGCGGCGAAAGACCGTGTGCCGCTTGCGCGGGATGGTGCCGAGCGTGTGGTAATACGGCATCAGAGATTGCCCCGCAGCGCCTGCTCGCGCTCGATCGCTTCGAACAACGCCTTGAAGTTCCCGGCGCCAAAGCTCTTGGCACCCTTGCGCTGAATGATCTCGAAGAACAGCGTCGGCCGATCCTGCACCGGCTTGGTGAAGATCTGCAGGAGATACCCTTCATCGTCGCGATCGACCAGCACACCCAGCTCCGCCAGCGGGCCGATGTCTTCCTCGATCTTGCCGACACGATCGAGCACGGTGTCGTAATACGTCGTCGGCACGCGGAGGAATTCCACACCGCGGCTCTTGAGCTCGCGCACGGTCTTCACGATGTCATCCGTGGCAATGGCAATGTGCTGCACGCCGGGCCCGCGATAGAACTCCAGGTATTCGTCGATCTGCGACTTCTTCTTGCCCGCCGCCGGCTCGTTGATCGGAAACTTGATCCGGCCGTTGCCGTTCGACATGACCTTGGACATCAGGGCCGAGTACTCGGTGCTGATGGTCTTGTCATCAAACGACAGAATGTTGGTGAAGCCGAGGACGTCTTCGTAGAACTTGACCCACGCGTTCATCTTGCCGAGTTCGACGTTGCCCACGCAGTGATCGACGTACTTGAGCCCCGTCCCCGCCGGCTCATATGGCGACTCCACCGGCACAAAGCCCGGCATGAAGAGCCCGCGATAATTCTTCCGCTCGACAATCGAGTGAATCGTATCGCCGTACGTCCGGATCGCCGCGGTCACGATTTCGCCGTGCTCGTCGCGCTGCACCGTCGGCTCGGCGTAACTCGTGGCCCCGTGCGCAATGGCTGCCGCGTGGGCGGCGCGCGCATCATCCACCCAGAACGCCATGTCATGCACACCATCGCCATGCAGCGCCACATGCCTGGCGATCTCGCCCTCCGGGCCGAGCGCCGATGTCAGCACAAAGCGGAGCTTGCCCTGCTCGAGCAGATAGCTCGCGCGGTCGCGGACACCGGTCTCCGGCCCGCGATAGGCGATCAACTTGTGGCCGAAGGCCGCGCGGTAGTAGTGCGCCGACTGCTTGGCATTGCCGCACCAGAACTCGATGTAGTCCGTACCGTTGATCGGAAAGGTGTCCTTGACGGCGCCTGGAGCTGGCCGCGCAATGGTCGAGGTCATGAGAGACTGTCCTTCACTCAGGAAGTGGTTGCGGCGGCGAGAAACGACGCCAGATCCGCGGCGCTGATTTCCGGCTCACCACCGCTCACGTTATCAAGCTTGCCCGCCTTCACCCACTCGGCCAGACGGCTCACTTCGGCAAAGAGATGGTCGAACGAGTCGACGACAAAGAGCAATGGCTGATAGTGATCGATTTCGAAATACTGGTTGACAACCCATTCCAGCTGGAAGGGCCAGCGCTGCACATCGGGCGATTCGATGCAGTGCTCAAGTTCGCCGTACGACGAAAGCAGCCCGCTGCCATAGGCCTTGAGGCTCGTGCCGTCCGTGCCCTTCATCAGGCCGAACTCGATCGTGAACCAGAAGAAGCGCGCCATCGCCTTGATGACGCTGGTCATCCGGCGCACGCGTTCGTCGGCGTCGGTGATATCGGCCGCGCGCTCGGCCGCCGACCGGGCGCATTCGCCAAAGAGCACGAGCGTGTCGGCGAACGCCTTGTCCGTGTGCATTGGCACATGGCCGGCGATGTCGTGGAAGATGTCGGGCTCGGGGAGGTAATCGAGCAGCTGCCCATCGCGAATAGTGACCGTGGTCGGAAACTCGCGCTGGCGCAGGCAGTCGAAAAACATGTATGCCGGTACGTACCCGCTCACGGCCTTGGCACGAAAGCCGGTGAGCGGCGCCATGAAGCGGTTGACATCCTCGAGCCGCGGCACGCGATCGGGATTGAGGCAGAGATTGTCGAGGCCCTGCAGGAAGCGGTGATTGGCGTAGCGCGCCCAGCGGTCGGCCATGCGGGCATAGAGCCGGCGCCAGACCTCGTGATTGGCCGAAGAGTAGAGGTCGTACGGCTGTTCGATGTACAGCCGTCCCTCCGCCTGGGCGGCCTCGATGAACGGCGCCTTGGTGGTGGTGAGTCCAGGAGTGTTTTCGGTAGCTTCTGGTGCGGTCGTCGTCATCCGTTCTCCCTCCCGCAATTCGACCGATGCATGAGCCCGCATCGCCCGAAATCTAATCGAGGGTCCGGAGCTCCGGTCGTCCGCGAAACTGGTCCAGGGCCTCAGGATTGGCCAGTGCGCCCACATTGCTCACCGTGCGGCCTTCGACCGCCGCCCGCACCGCGAGCTCGCTCAGCTTGCCGCTGAACGTCCGGGGAATGTCGGTCACCTGGACGATGACGCGCGGGACATGGTGCGGCGACGTCCCGGCCCGGATCTGCTGCCGGATGCGCTGCTCCAGGTCGGCGTCGAGGACGAGGCCGTCGCGCAACCGCACAAAGAGGACGATCCGCTCGTCCCCGTCGCCACCCGAGAGCCGCTGGCCCACCGCCACGCTCTCGAGGATGTCCGGGATCGCGTCGACCTGCCGGTAGATCTCCGCCGTTCCCACGCGGACACCGCCCGGATTCAGCGTCGCATCGCTCCGGCCGGTAATGACAAAGCCCCCGTGCGACGTGCGGGTGATCCAGTCGCCGTGCCGCCAGACCCCAGGAAAACGCTCGAAATAGGCCGCCCGGTACTTGCTCTGATCGGTGTCGTTCCAGAATGCGACCGGCATGGACGGAAACGGCCTTCGGCAGACCAGCTCGCCGGCTTTGCCCACCGCGCATGGCGCGCCTGCCTCATCAAAGACCTCGACCGCCAAGCCCAATCCCGGTCCCTGGATTTCGCCACGGTAGACAGGGCTCAGCGGATTGCCGAGCACAAAGCAGGAGACAATGTCGGTGCCACCGGAAATGCTCGCGGTCTGCACGGCCGGTCCCACCGCGTGTTGAATCCAGTCAAAGCTCGCCGGCGCCAACGGACTACCGGTCGAGAGAATCAGCCTCAGGCTGTCCAACCGATGCCGCTCTGCCGGCTTGAGTCCGTGCTTCTCCGCGAGCGCGAGATACTTGGCACTCGTGCCGAAGATGTTGACCGCTTCCGCAGCGGCGAGGCGCCACAGAATATCGGGTTCCGCGGCCGGCATCGCGGCCCCATCGTAGAGGACCAGTGTGGCGCCGGCGGCGAGCGCGTTGACTTGCCAGTTCCACATCATCCAGCCACAAGTCGTGAAGTAGAAGAGACGCTCGCCGGCCCGCACATCGCAGTGCAGACGGTGTTCCTTGAGGAGTTGCAGCAGCGTGCCGCCGGCTGAATGCACCATGCACTTGGGAAGGCCGGTAGTGCCGGACGAGTAGAGGATGTAGAGCGGGTGATCGAAGGAGAGGCGCGTGAATTCGAGCGGTGGATTCGCCGTGTCGCGGCCGAGCGCATTCCATGTGATCAGTCGAGCATCGGTCGTCGAGGTATCTGCGCCGCGATAGTGGATCTCGATTGCGTGACGCACCGATGGAAGCCGCTCCAGCAACTCAGGGACGCGCCCCGCACAATCGTGAATCTTGCCGCCGTACTGATACGCGTCGCAGAACAACAGCACCACCGGCGCCGTCTGGCCAAAGCGATCGACAACGGCGTCAGCACCGCTATCCGGTGAGCACGCAGTCCAGACCGCACCGATCGACGCTGTCGCGAGCATCGCGATGATCGTCTCGGGAATGTTCGGCAGCCAGCCGGCGACGCGCTGACCGGGCTCGACGCCAAGTGCGCGGAGCCCCGCCGCCACGCGCGCCACTTCACGGGACAGCTCACCATACGACAGCGTGCGCAACGGACCGCGCTCATCCCACGCGACAATCGCGGGTCCGTCACCATCGTGGCGCAAGAGATTCTCGGCGAAGTTGAGACGGGCACCGGAAAACCAGCGGGGCCCTGCCACCGGATCCGGAGGCGTCATGCGGTCGCCGCCGATGAGCACGGCGTCCCACGACAGGCCATTGTCGAGTGTGTCGGCGATGACAGCGGCATCGTGCCAGAGCGCGGCCCAGAACGCTTCGCGATTGGTGATCGACCAGGCATGCAGCGCGGCGAACGCGCCCGGATCATCGGCAGGAAGAAGATCAACACCCTCGCGGCGACGGTCCGCGATGAAGCGCGCGATGTGCGACGCGGCAGCGCGCGCCGGATCGGGACGCCAGACGGGACTGCTCCCGCTCACGTCTTCAGTGATTCCGCTTGAGGTTTACGTCACTGCTCTGCTGCGGACCGATGCCAAGGTACAGTGTCTGATCTTCGTGCCCAGGCGCCTTTACCCTGACCTCCTGCATGTTGCAGTTGGCGACCAGCTTCGGGTCGAACTCCAGCCGATACGCCCCATTCGCGGTTGTCGTCGTCATCGCGGCTGTGCCGACCACGAATAACATCGCATTGCCAAGCGGCGCGTGCGTCTCGCCGTCGTACACGTAGCCACTCACGGACACCTTGACCGGCGTGCCGTCGGCGTTGGTTCCAAGTTTCGGCGGCTGGACACACTTCCCCTCGGTGACCGCATCTTCGGACGGATTCCACTCGCGCGGGTCGTGCGCGCCGGTGCCGAGGCGTCCCATCGCATTCGGACGCGACACGTCGCTGGCCGTATTGCGCGCCACGTCGAGATTGGGCTTCGAAATGGGCGACGTCGTCGGTGGATCCATGATCGTCGTTGGCGCATAGTCGCCGATCCGGGGAATGCGCCGGACCTGTTGCGGCTGCGTCACCGGCTGCTTGGCCTCTGCCGGCGGCGTGGGCTCCGCCGTGGGCGGTGCTTCCGGCGCCTTCTCTGCGGCCGCCTGCTTGGGGATCGGCACGTCTTTCTTGGTGTCGGGCCCGAGAATCTGCACCTTCGTCGGCGGTGGGGGCGGCGGCGGAGGTGGCGGAGGTGTTGTGGGGGTCGGCGGCGGCGGAGGCGGTGGCTGAACCTGCTGGCGCGGCGTCGGATGCGCCGTGGGCGGCGGCGCCTCGAGCGCAATGGGTTGAGCCACTTCTTCGGCCGGTGGTGTGCGCATCGGCACGCCGCGCGGCGTGGGCAAGCCAAAGAGCAGCAGCAGGATGATCAGTACGTGAATGCCACCGCTCACCAGGAGCGATGGCCAGCTCCTGCTCTTCTCCTCTTTGGGAGTTACTTCCAGGGGTTCGGGTGCCAGCACCCTTGGAGATTAGTGGCTTCCGGCTCGCCGCGGGATACCTGGCGTCCCGCATGGGATGGGAGCTGGTGCCATATTGCGACGATGGCCACACATGCTGATGTCGACACCCTGATCGCAGGAGCAGGTCCGATTGGACTGGCCTGCGCGATTTCGGCGCGTCGGCGCGGTATCTCGCCTCTGGTGGTCGATCAGGGAGCGATCACCAACTCGATTGCCCGCTACCCGGTCGGAATGACGTTCTTTACCACTCCCGAACGTCTGGAAATCGGCGGCCATCCCCTCGTGTGCGCGGGTGGCAAGGCGAGTCGCGAAGAAGCGCTGATGTACTATCGCGGCGTGGTGCGCGCGGAGGGACTCCGGGTCCGCACGTACACGCGGATTGTGGGTGCCGAACGAAGCGACGCTGGTTTTCGGTGCGAGCTGGTCGACGGCACGAGTGCACGGGAACTCCGCTGTCGCCGTCTGGTGCTCGCCACCGGTTACTTCGATCACGCGAACCTGCTCGGCGTGCCGGGTGAGTCACTGCCGCACGTATCGCACTGGTTCGATGAAGCGCACTATTCGGCCGGGCGGGACGTAGTGATCATCGGCGGAAAAAACTCGGCGGTGGAAGCGGCGTTGCAGTGCTTTCGCGTGGGTGCGCGCGTGACGTTGATCTACCGGCGGCCGGCGTTCAAGCCGAGTGTCAAGTACTGGCTCAAACCCGACCTCGACAATCGGATCGCGGCCGGCGAGATCGCGGCCTACCTCAACGCGGTGGTCACCAGCATCACGCCGACCAGTGTGCAGATGATTGATGCCGATGGGACGGAACGCGCGATCGCGGCCGATCGGGTCTACGCGCTCACCGGGTATCACCCGGACTTTGCATTGCTGGAGTCGCTTGGCGTGGCTGTCGATCCCGTCACCGGGCGGCCTGCGCTGGACCCCGGTACGCTCGAAACCAACGTGCCCGGCTTGCATCTCGCCGGGAGTGTTGGCGCTGGGCGACATACCTCTGAAGTATTCATCGAAAACGGCCGCTTCGATGGCGAGAAAATCTTTGGCGATGCGACGAGCCGCGCGGCAGCGGATTCCCGGTACGCCCAGTCGCCGCGGCCAATCGGCGAATAGCGCTACTGCTCGCCGCTTGCGGGACGGCTGTGATCGGTCAACAGCCGCTCGGCAAAGTCGAGGCGCTCGTGCAGCGTGCCGACTTCGGCCCGGAGCGAGTCGAGTTCGTCGAGAATGGCGGCGGCTGTGCCCGAGGTCACCAAGTGATCGCCTTCCGGCTCCCAACTGCTGATCACCCGACCCTCACTGTCGCGAAACGAGCCACCAGAAATCAGGATGATGTCGTAGAGCCACCAGAGACCAAAACCGCCCAACGACAGCAGCTGCAGGATGCCGGTCTTGACCTTGCCCGCGTAGAAGCGGTGCGCCCCGGCAAAGCCGAGAATACAGGCTAGAAGCAGCGCCACCATGCGGGACCGTGGCGAGGCAAAGATCTCATCGTCAGCCATCCCAGAATCCTCCCGTCCATCCCGGAGTAGTGGAGCCCTCGGGCAATCTACACGTATAATTCGGCGACGCCTGCGGCAACACCCGGCTCCGACCTGCGTCAGATCAATCATTGATTCCCGGCACCAGACGATACGTTCCCCGTGACGCGCTGCCAGGCGTCCAGAATCGAGGTACGCCGTGCAGCAACATATCCGGCCCCGCTGGTTGTTCGGCTCTCTGCTTCCCTTGACCGCCGCGGCTGTACTACTGGCGTGCGGCGGCGGGGACTCCACCGGAGCAGGAAGCACACCGGGTGCGGGCAATTACAGCATCACCATTCGCTACATCGACGCGACGTCGCCATCGAGCACGGTGCAGGCTTCGGTGAGCCGGGCGGTGGCACGGTGGGAACAGATCGTGCGGGACTCGGTGGGGTCGGTTTCCTTGACGCTTCCGGCCGGCACGTGTGATTCCACCCAACCCGCAATCAACGAGAGCGTAAAGGATCTGCTGATTCTGGTGCACACCGAAAACATCCCCGATACCGTCCCGGGCGAGACGATTCTGGGTGAGGGCGGGCCGTGCATCATCCGCAACTTCAACAATCTGCCGGTGATGGGAATGCTCGAACTCAACGGGCCATCGGCGCAGACACTCGCGAACGAAGGCCTGCTCGACGTGGTCTTCGAGCACGAGATCGGTCATATCCTGGGCGTCGGCACCATCTGGGATCTGGATGGCCTGCTGCAGGACAGCCTGACGTCGACACCGTGGTTCAGCGGACCGCAGGCGCAGGCCGCATTCCGCGCGGCGCAGCCCAACTTCATTGGCAACGTAGTTCCGGTCGAGGGCACTGGTCAGGTAGGGACGATTCTGGCGCACTGGCGAGAATCCGCGATGACCAACGAACTGATGACCGGCCTGATCGATCCGCTACCCGATCCGTTGAGCAAGATCACCATCGCGTCGCTCGCGGATCTCGGCTACACCGTGAACACCGCTGTGGCCGATCCCTGGCCCACGCCCACCGGCAGCGTGCAGGCGACGATGGGCAACATCGCGCTCAGGTTGGTGCCGCCAAGTGGTCGCGCGGTGCCGCAGCTGCAATTGCGGCGGCCCCGCTTTGCGGTCACACGGCAAGGCCAGCTGATCCGGCTGCCCGGGAATCGGTAGCCGGACCAGCGGCGAGTGTCTGGAGAGCGAGAGCGCGCCCGGCAGGACTCGAACCTGCGACATGCAGCTTAGAAGGCTGCCGCTCTATCCAGCTGAGCTACGGGCGCCGGTGATCAGCGGGTGGAAAGGTAGTCCCGGATTTGGCGCAGCAGGACCACTTCTTCGCTCGGCGGCGGCGGTGCCGCCGGTGCGGGCGCGGGTTCGCGATGGAGGCGATTCATCATCTTGACCATCTGGAAAATGATGAAGGCGAGGATGAGGAAGTTGAGCAGAATCGTGAGAAAGTTGCCGTAGGCAAGCACGGGCACCCCCGCGGCCTTCATGGCGCCAAGGGTGTGCGCGGTACCGGCGGGCACGTCGGCAAGCGGCAGGAAATAGTTGGAGAAGTCGAGCCCACCCAACGCGCGTCCCGCCACCGGCATGACGAGGTCGTTCACGATCGAATCGACGATCTTGCCGAAGGCGCCGCCAATGATGACGCCGACCGCCAGATCCATTACGTTCCCCTTCAACGCGAACTGCTTGAACTCCTGGACCATGCTCATGGCAGAGGCTCCTGTTGTGGATGTGATGATCCAGAACGATAACCGAGGATTGGTTGTGTGTTGAGCGCCACCCTGCTTTGCCTGATCCACCTCGCCGCTCCCGCGGCCACGCCATTGCCCGCCCCTGAGCTTCCGGGAGAAGCCGTTATCCGGGCCGCCTATGAGCGTTATGCCGGCAAGTGGTTTCACACGGTCACGTATATCCAGCGGACCACCTTCCCCGACAAGCAGCCACGAATGGGACAACTGGAGACGTGGTACACGGCGATCGAGCTACCGCGAAAGATGCGCGTGGACGTCGGCCCCGCCACGACGGGTCGTGCGCTGATCTATCGCAACGACTCACTCTACAACTATGGCCGCGGTACGCTGCAAACGGCCGCACCAAGTTTTGATCCGTTGCTCACCCTGCTCGGCAATCTGCACACGCAAGCGCCGGCGACGACGGCGGCCGAACTCAAGAAGTATTTCGATCTGCGCAAGAGCTATGAGACGCGTTGGCTGGGCCGCTCCGTGATCGTGGTAGGTGCCGTTCCGGGCGACACGACGTCGAATCAGTTCTGGCTGGAGAAGGAGCGGATGCTGCTGGTGCGGGTCATCCAGGCCAACGCGAGCAATCCGCGAGCGCCGCTCGATGCGCGCATCAACGACTACCAGGCTGCGGCCGGCGGTTGGCTCGAGCACAACATCCGCGTCTATCTCGGCGGCCATCTCAGCGAGATCGAGGATTACACCTCCATCAAGATCAATCCGGTGCTCGAGGCGGGCCTCTTCAATCCCCGGCCGTATCGTCTGCCCAAGTGGGTGAACGGAGCGCCGGATGTGTTTGGCGGCGTTCCCGCGATCCCGCTGCCCCCCCAAGCACCGGTCAAGCATCAGGAGCCCACGCGATGAAGCCCAAGAACACCGTCTGCCTGTGGTTCGGCAAAGACGCGCATGCAGCGGCGGAATTCTACGCCGCCACATTTCCGGATAGCAGCGTGACCGGTGCGTTCAAGGCGCCCAGCGATTTTCCGGGCGGCAAACAGGGCGACGTGTTGACGGTGGAGTTCACAGTGCTCGGCATTCCATGCCTTGGACTCAATGGCGGGCCGGCGTTCGCGTTCAGCGAGGCGTTCTCCTTTCAGATCGCCACGGACACACAAGAAGAGACGGATCGCTACTGGAATGCGATCGTTGGCAATGGCGGCAAGGAAAGCCAGTGCGGGTGGTGCAAGGATCGCTGGGGCATGTCGTGGCAGATCACCCCACGCGTGCTCACCGACGCACTTGCCGCAGGCGGAGCTGAGGGCAAGCGCGCGTTCGAGGCGATGATGACGATGACGAAGATTGATATTGCGGCAATCGAGGCAGCTCGCTGATCCTGGCAACCGTGCAGAGCTCCTATAGCGCGCCGACCGCGCGGCTAAGTTGCGGCGCTACATCTTTCATCTCGGAGAACTGCATGATCGGTGCGCGGAATCCCACCATCCCTTTCGCCATGTCGGCGGCTGGCGGCATGGGCTGGTTGCTCGTTGCCGTGGCTGCATTGATGGTGGTACTCGGCGTGATCTCTCCGGACTCCTGCCGCCGCACGTTGCTTCCGCACCGCGGGAAACGCACAAACCCCGGCAACACGCTTGAGCGTTGCCGGGCTTTGACTTATGCAATCGGGGCGCCGGGATTTGAACCCGGGACCTTCCGCTCCCAAAGCGCCGCCTGAAGCCACCTAGACTCGTTCAGCCGCCCGCCCGAGCGCCGCACTGTCAAGGATGCCGTACCGGCCGCCACCGCGGGACACAATCACGCCTTCGTCACGCAGCGACGCAAGCTCCCGGGACAGCACCTCGCGTACGGTCCCCAGCTCTTGCGCCAACGCCTCCTGCGTGAGACCAAGGGAGAAGGCGGGCGGGCGCGACGCGGCCTGACGCAGCAGCAGATACTCTGCGAGCCGGGCGCGCACGCCGCGGACGGATCGGTCGTCCAAGCGGTCAACGAGTCCGCGCACCCGCAACGCCAAGCGCTGTAGCAGCAGAAGGGCGGCGCCGGGTTCGACTGCCATCGCCGCTATCAGCGCGTTCCGCCGGAAGAGCGCGCACACGGTCGGAGTCGTGGCAATGCCGGTTGCTGGGTGAGTACCACCGGCAAAGAGAGGCACCTCGCCGAGTGTGCCACCGGCTTCTTCCGTGTGCACGACGTGCTGGCGCGTACCAGTCCCGCGGACCACGCGAACCGTACCTTCCAGCACCACATACCAGCCTCGCGGCGACTCTCCCGCAACGAACAGCACCTCCTCCGCCGCGAAGCGGATTTCCACCGCAGCAGCCGCCAGCGCTGACAACACGCCGGTCGATGCGTCCCGAAAGGGAGACAGCGCCCTGAGCCGTTGCACGGGGATCATGTGACTTTGGTCACTGACGCAACGAGCGCGACCGCGTTCCTTACAGTCGTCACTTCGGGCTCGCCCACTAATTCCGGGAGTTGTACCATGACCAGATCATACCCCGTCATCATCGCTGCAGGAATACTGGCCGGTGCCTCGCTGGCATTCAGCCCCCCAGCGGCCGGGCAATCCACCGGACATGACGCGCACGACGGGATCATGATGTCCAGCATGACGAGCGCGCTGCCCACGATGCCCGGCGAGGCTGCTTATGGGGCGATCGCCGAGATCGTTCGCATACTTGAGGCCGATTC
>DATAVM010000036.1:0-8899 GCA_036267775.1 Gemmatimonadales bacterium | reverse complement strand
GGCTCGTGGCGGCCGGCAAGCCCGCGAAGGTGGCGCTCGTGGCGTGCATGCGCAAGCTGCTGACGATTCTCAATGCGATGCTGTCCGCCGGGACGCCGTGGCGCCCCGCGACCGCTTGATTTTTCAGACAGTTGCTGAGCGTAGCGAAGGATCTCGTGCTCAACGTGCATTGGAGTGCGCGGGGCGACCACGCCAGACCGCCCACTCGTCGGCGCGGAACTCGCGCGCGCCGCATACCCGCGATCCCTTTCCCGGACAGAGGCGCGCTGCTCAGACACCCGCGCGTTCCTCCGGTCGGCTGCCGTGCTTGCCCCGCGGAGCTCCCCCGGTACGGCCCCGTGGCGCGAATTGCTTGGCGACAATGTGACGGTGGGTGCGAAGCGGCGTCAGTGCGCCGTCGGGGCGGGTCGGAGTGCAGTGATCGCGCTGCAGGCGCGCAGCACCACTGTCCCATTGTCACACCCGCGCCGAGACCATTCGCTGCGCTCAGGACGACAAAAACGGCCTGACCTCTTCCGCCCCAGGCCTCGGGTCCGTACCTGCCATCCCGGCATTGCGCCAAGGCACGTCCGTTGCGTTCCTTATAGCAAACCCGTGTCACGGAGTTCGTAGCCGATGTTTGCAGAACGATCAGGTGGTCCCGAAGACCCCGATGGCAACGTTCCAGCCGCGGAACCCGGCTTCTCGGAACAGGAGTGGGGCGCTGGTGACAGCGTGCCGGCCGCATCTGCGGCGCGCGCCATTGCGGACGCCGAGGACCGCTTTCTGAGGCTGGCCGCAGAGTACGACAATTATCGCAAGCGCACGCTCAGGGAAAAGACCGAGGCCTTTGACCGCGGTGCGGCGGCCACGGTGGCTCGCATCCTGGATGTGCTCGACGACATCGACCGTCTGGCCACGAGCGGCACACCAGCCGAGGCGTTGCAGGCGGGCTTTGAACTGGTGCAGAAGAAGCTCGCCAAGGATCTCGAGGCCGCCGGGCTCGAGCGGATCGATCCGGTGGGCGCGCGCTTTGATCCCACGGAACAGGAAGCCGTTGCGGTGGTGGCGCCGGAATCCCCAGCGCAGGATCACACCGTCAAGGCCACATTCCAGGTGGGCTATCGCTTCAAGGGTACGGTGATCCGGCCGGCGCGCGTGCAGGTGTACTCGGAACAGGGAACCGCCTGAGTGGCCAGCCAGGACTTCTACGCCGTCCTCGGCGTGCCCGATACGGCCACGCCTGCGGAGATCAAGAAGGCGTACCGCAAGCTTGCCAAGCAGTTTCACCCCGACACCAATCCGAACAAGCCGCAGGCCGCGGAAAAGTTCAAGCAGATCTCCGAAGCGAACACGGTGCTGTCCGATGCCGAGAAACGAGCAAAGTACGATCAGATGCGCCGCCTTGGTGCCTATGAGAGCATGGGCCGGCGCAGTAGTGGCGGTGCACCGGGTGCGCGTTCCGGAGCGGGCCAGCAGCAGAACGTCGACTTCGATGCCGGTGATCTCTCTTCCTTCGGCTTTGGCGACATCTTCTCGTCGATCTTTGGCCGTGGTGCGCGTCGCGACAGTCAGGAAGCGGCAGCGCCCGAACATGTGGAAGTCACGGTCAGCGTGCCGTTTCGTGTCGCCGCTACCGGGGGCAAAGTCCCGGTCACGCTGGCGATGACGGATGTCTGCGAAACCTGCGGCGGGAGCGGTGGCGAGCCCGGGGCGACCTTTGCGACGTGTGGTGAATGCAAGGGCACCGGTACGATCTCATTTGGTCAGGGCGGCTTCGCGGTCAACCGGCCGTGTCCGGTGTGTCGTGGTCGCGGAAAGGTACCGTCGCAGCGCTGTCATACGTGTGGCGGCAGCGGTGAGCAGCATACCGAAAAGCAATTGCTGGTGACCGTGCCACCAGCCACGGACACCGGCACGCGCGTGCGGCTCAAGGGGCAGGGGCCGCGGTCACGTCCAGGTGGGCCCGCGAGCGACATTCTCATCACCTTTCAGGTCGAACCCGACCGCTTCTACACGCGTGACGGACTCGACATCAGCTGCCAGGTGCCGATCACGCTGACGCAGGCGATGCTGGGTTCCACGATCCAGGTGCGCACGGTGGCCGGTGCCAGGGTCAAGCTCAAGATTCCGGCGGGCACGCAGCCAGGGCGCAAGTTCCGCATTCGCGGGCAGGGACTGGAGAAGAACGGCCAGAAGGGCGATCAGGTGGTGGCGGTGCAGGTGAAGATCCCGGAAAAGCTGACGCCGGAGCAGGAAGCGGCGTTCCGGGCGTTCAGTGAGGCGGGGAAGGACGTGTAGCAGGGGGTCGGGATGCTCCTAGCCCCGCCCCCGCTCGATCAGCCGCCGGTGCGTGCCGCGCTCGGGCTGTCCTTCCGACGGCATGCGTTGCACGTAACTCCCGTCCGGCCGCATGTCCCACGCCTGACGATTGTCTTCCAGCATCAGCTCCAGCAAGCGCCGGATCTCATTCTGGTGCCGCGGATCCTGAATCGGCACCGCGGCCTCGATGCGCCGATCCAGATTGCGCGGCATCCAGTCCGCTGACGAAATCCACACTTCTTCCTTGCCGCCATTGGTAAACACAAAGGCGCGCGAATGTTCAAGGAATCGGCCCAGGATGGCGATCACCCGGATATTCTCGCTCACACCGGGCATTCCCGGGCGCAAACAGCAGATGCCGCGGATGTTGAGATCGATCCGCACACCCGCCTGTGACGCCGCATACAGCGCTTCGATGATTTCCTGATCGACCAGCGCATTCATCTTGGCCAATATCCTGGCCGGCAAGCCGCGCCGGGCATGATCGGCCTCGCGGCGGATGAGGTCGACAAAGCGCCCCTTCATCCAGCGTGGCGCCACCAACAACTTGCGATACCCGGCGGGCGCTGCAAACCCGGTCAGCACGTTGAAGAGATCGCTCAAGTCCGCGCCAATCTCCGGATCGGCCGTGATCAGGCCAAAGTCGCTGTAGAATCGCGCCGTGCGCGGGTTATAGTTGCCAGTGCCAATGTGCACATACCGTCGAATGGCATCGCCCTCGCGGCGCACTACCAGCATGACCTTGGCGTGGGTCTTGAGCCCGGCAACGCCATAGCTCACGTGGACGCCAATATCTTCAAAGCGCTTGGCCCAGATGATGTTGTTCTCTTCATCAAAGCGCGCCTGCAACTCGATCAGCACCGCCACCTGTTTGCCGCGCTCGGCGGCAAGCGCCAGCAAGCGCGCGATTTCGCCCCCGGTGCGATAGAGGGTGATCTTGATCGCCAGCACATCCGGATCTTCCGTTGCGACCGCGATCAGCCGCTCGACCGACGTCTGGAACGAGTCGTATGGATGATGCAGGAGAATGTCGCCCTCGCGGATCGTCGCAAAGAAGTCACGATCCTCGGCCAGTTTGCGCGGTGTGACAGGCTGGAACGGCGGGTCCTTGAGCGTCGGAACGTCCAGCGAGGCAATGCTCGTCAGGTCGCTCGCATCGAGCGGTCCGGACACCTCGAACACGTCCTCATCGGTCAACGGTAAACCTTCATCTGCATCGGCGGCGTTGAATTCTTCGATCAGCAGCGCGCGAAGCGACGCAGGCATCGACTTCTGTACCTCCAGCCGTACCACCTCGCCAAACTTGCGGTTCCGCATCTCTTCCTGAATCAGCTCCAGCAGGTCTTCGGCCTCATCGCTGCTGCCGCTGCCGAGCTCGAGATTGAGCTCGGTGTTGCGCGTGATGCGGAAGAGATGCCAACCGACAATTGTCACACCGGGAAAGAGCGCATTGACGTGGGCGCCAATGAGATACTCGAGCGGGAAGAACTCGTTCGGCTGCGTGAGCGGCACCCAGCGCGGCAACAGCTTGGGCACCTTGACGCGAGCAAAGCGCGCCTGGCCATCTTCGTCAATGAGTGAGACAGCGAGCGACAGCGACAGATTCGAGATGTGCGGGAACGGATGTGCCGGATCGACGGCGAGCGGGGTCAGCACCGGGAAAACGTTCGAGCGGAAATAGCCGGTGAGATGCTCGCGCTCCAGTGGCGAGAGAAGGTCGAAGCGCTCGTGCAGTCGGATACCGCTTGCCGACAGCGCCGGCAGGATCTCCTGCTCCAGGCAGTGCGAATGCTGATCGACCATGCCGCGGACGGTCTCGCGAATGGCCGCGAGCTGTTGCGCGGGCGGCATCAGGTCCGGCGCGCGCTCCAGAATGCGTGCCGCCACCTGCTCGCGAACACCAGCCACGCGCACCTGGAAAAACTCGTCGAGATTGCTGGCAAAGATCGCGAGGAACTTGACCCGCTCGAGGAGCGGCGTCCGCGCGTCCAGCGCTTCATGCAGCACGCGCCGGTTGAACTCCAGCCACGCGAGCTCGCGATTGAGATAGAGTGACGAATCGCGCAAGTCCAGTGGAGCGGCGGTCTCCACGGGCTCGACGCGCAAGTCGGTGATCGAGACCGCGTTCATGCGGCGGCTCCAATCACGCCGCCGCCGAGGACGCGGTCGTCGTCCGCGTAGAGGACGCCGGACTGGCCGGGCGCAATGGCGCGGACGGGCGTGTCGAGCGCGAGGCGCACGGTGTCCGGCGCGACGTCGATGACATGCGCGGCGACTGCCTGCGAGCGATAGCGCAGCTGCACATGGCACCGCTCCCCGACTGCGAGCGGTGTGGCAAGCCAGTTGCACTCCTCGAGTGTCACGCGGTGTCCGTCAAGTTCAGTCTCATCGCCGACGATGACGTTGCGGCTCTCCGGATCGATGCCCACGACATAGAGCGGCAGCGCTCGACCACCTGGCAGACCGCGCCGCTGTCCAATGGTAAAGCGGGCAAAACCGTTGTGCTCACCAAGAATTCTGCCGTCGGTGGAGACGAACGCTCCCGGAGCGAGCGCGGGCGCGTCGGCGGGCAAGCGCCGCTCCAGCACACCGGCGTAGTCGCCATCGGGAACAAAGCAGATGTCGACGCTCTCCGGCTTGTCCGCGGTCTCGAGCGCAAGAGCTCGTGCGCGTGTCCGCGTCTCCTGCTTGGTGAGTTCTCCCACCGGCGTCAGCATCCGCGCGACCACCGCGCGGTCGATGCCCCAGAGGAAATAGCTCTGATCCTTGGTTCTGTCCCGACCGCGGAAGAGCGCGCCGTCCCTGGCAATGGCGTAGTGACCGGTGGCGATGTGCTCGCAGCCCAGCGCGTCGGCATGGGCCAGCAGATCGCGGAATTTGGTGAACGAATTGCAGCGGACGCACGGGATCGGTGTCCGACCACGCGAATACTCCTCGACAAAGTTGTCGATGACGCGATCGGAGAAGCGGTCTTCGAGATTCAGCACGTAGTGAGGCATGCCCAGGCGATGCGCGACCGCCCGCGCGTCGGCAATGGAATCGAGAGAGCAGCACGGACGGTCCGGCACGTCGTCGCCATAACAGAAGAGCTTCATGGTCGCACCGATGGCCTCGTAGCCGGCATCGACGAGCAGCGCTGCCGCGAGCGACGAGTCGACCCCGCCACTCATGGCCACCAGGACCTTCCCCTTGCTAGACACGGTCGAGACTGGCTCCGAGCTGGCGGACCTTTTCGACCACGCCCGGAAACGCCGCGACGACACGGTCGATGTCACCGGGTGTGGTCTCATGGCCCAGAGAAAAGCGCAACGTTGCGAGCGCCATGGTCTCCGGCACCCGCATCGCCACGAGCACATGCGACGGCTCGACGGCGCCGGTTGAGCAGGCCGAGCCGCCGGAGCAGGCAATACCCGCAAGATCCAGATGCATGAGCAGTGCTTCCGCATCGCCGCCCGGCACGCCGATCGACAGGATATGCGGTGCACGCTCGGCGCCAGCGGCATGCGTCACCAGGTCGGGCACCACGGCCCGAAACCGCTCAGCGAGCTGATCGCGCAACGCCCGCAACCGCGTGATCTCCGCCGCCGATTCCTGCTGCGTCAGCAGCGCGGCACGGCCGAGTGCCACGGCACCCGCCACATTCTCGGTGCCGGGACGGATACCGTATTGCTGGCCGCCGCCGTGAATGATCGCTTCGACAATCTTGCGGTCGCGAACGATCAAGGCACCGATGCCCTTGGGCGCGCCTAGCTTGTGACCGCTGATGGAGAGGAGCCGGATGTTGGCCGCATCGAGATCGAGCGGCACCTTGCCAAAGGCCTGCACCGCATCACTGTGCAGGGGAACGCCTGCCGCGCGACATCGCTCGCCGATCACGATCATCGGCTGCACCACACCGACCTCGTTGTTGACCCACATGACGGAGACCAGCGAAGGCGAGCTGGTGAGCGCCGCATCGAGCGCCGCAAGATCGATCACGCCATTGTGATCCACCGGCAACAGTGTTTCGCGGCCGCCAAGGGCAACGACGGCATGCGACGCAGCCAGAATCGCCTTGTGCTCGATCGCCGTGGTGACCACGTGCATTGCTCGACCGTGTGATCGCGCGGCGAGCGCGGAGCCGATGACGGCAAGGTTGTCGGCCTCGGTGCCACCCGAAGTGAAGATCACCTGGTTGGGCTCGACGCCGAGAGCCTGAGCGACCTCGCGCTTGGCCTGTTCCAGACCGCCGCGCGCGGCGCGGCCAAAGCGATGGGCGGACGACGGATTCCCCCACGACATGCGGAGGTAGGGCAGCATCGCGTCGAGCACATCGGCCCGGACCGGAGTCGTGGCGGAATGGTCGAGATAGATCGGTTCCATGGGCTGGAATCTAGCCAAGGAACGGACGCGTGGAGCCGGTCTGGTGGCGAGCACGCAGGAACTATGGGGCGAGGCTGGAATTCCCGAAAGGCTTGCAGGGCAATGAGTTACAGGCTTGATACACAAGCCTCATGTCCCCAATCCCATGTCTCAGGCCTCACGCCTCAGACCCCAGGCCTCCACATCATCCCGACGATCAGTGCCAGCGTCTCCAGCACCAGGAGCCCGATGATGACCCACTCGAGCCTGGCCTCGCCGTGTGAGGCGCGGAACTCGCCCATGCGCTGGCTCGCCATTTCGTAGAGGTGCTCAAAGACTTCCAGGTCGTTGTCGAGCGCCTCGGCGCGATCGTCGATGCCAGCGCGCGCACGAAGCTCCTCGCCCAGACGGCGCCCGGCTCCCGTCACCGCGGGCGAGGGCTGCCACGTTCCGGGCGCCAGCCGCGAAAAGCGGATGCGGCGCTCAAACGCCCCGTCGACTCGTGCCGCGATCGCGGCTTCGTGTTTGAGGTCGTCCGGCGCCACCCGGAACGCGAGGCGGCGATCGCCATCGAGCGTGCTCCACGCCGCGGCCACCTCACGCTGGAGCTGCTCGAGTTCACGCGCGTGAAAGTCGAAGTCGACCAGCGCAGCGAGGAGCACCTCGCGGTCGGTAACCTCGCACGCGAGCAGCGCGCGGCCCGGACGCCACGCCACGGTGGTGCTGCGGAGTGCGACCGTCACCGGGAGTGCTGCGGCCCCCGCTCCGAACCAGATGTCGTGAATGTCCGCAACGGCGCTGGGGTCTGCGAGGAGCACATCGAACACATCGTCCGCAGTAGCAGTCGAGCCGGCTGACATGTCGTCGTCGGCGAGATCGCCCCAGATGGCACGCCGGCCACGCGCGTCGGCAAAGGCCAGGAGCACGGTGTCATCCGGCTCGAGTGTCTCGGTGTAGTGGATCCGGACCGGAGTCGCCTGCGTCGTCATCGTGAATCCGCCGCCGGTCGTGACGCGGCGGCGTGCACGTCGTGAATCTCATCCGCGAGCCAGTCCGCCACGTATTCCGCCGAGTCGAAGACACCGTTGACGGTCGAATCGAAGAGATAGTCGCCGGTGACCATGAGATTGCCGTGATCTACCGGCTCCGGCATATGCCGTTCATCCATCGGCACGGCGGACGTGCCGGCCGGCATCGCGTTGACCGCGCCGAGCCAGCGATGTACCCGCGTCTCGAGAAGGTGCGAGCGAGCCGGGGTGAGAAGGGTTGGCAGCGCGTTCAGGATCTCGTCCACGATCATGTCGTCAGCCAGATTGCCGAGGCGTAGCGCAGCTTCGCCGGCCAGGAGAAATCCCAGCACCGGCGGCCCGGCGAGTTCGGAACGGGCGGATTCGTCATAGACACAGCAGCCGTCAAAGGCATCGAGCATGAAATATGAGCCACCGACGTGATCGCGCCAGAAGGCCTCGCGGAAGAGCATCGTGACCCGGAGGTAGTGGGCGGGGTGGTCGTAGCGGGCGTGATGGCGCTGCATCGCCTGCTCCAGGCGGTCGCCACGCCAGGCGATGGCCGGCAGCGCGTCGTTGGGGAGCGATACCACGACATAGTCGTAGGATGCGGAGTGCACCTCGCCGTCGTGCAACGACTCCACGATCAGCGTGTCATCCTCGTCCTGCTCCACGCTGACCACGGCGTCATTGAGCCGGATCGTGGCGGCGAGCCGCGCGGCGATCGCGCGGGGCAGGCGCTCGATGCCGCCATCGACGGTATAGAGCCCAAGATACTCCGTGTCGTTCATCAGATAGTTCTGCAGTCCATACAGCGCATTGGTCTGATGCGGCTCCGCTGCAACATCGCTGTGTACCATGACACGCAGATAGCGGCGGGCCTCGGCATCGGGCACCGCGTCGAGCAGGGTCTGAAAGCTGTCGCTGGCAAGCGGGTTACCGCTGTGATCGAGCCAGTCGGCGTCGTAGAAGTTCCTGGGGGCGATGGCGGCGCGCGCAGTGGCGTCGAACTGCTTGAGCGCCGCAAGGGCCGCGTCGCCGAGGACGCGCTGCACGTCGCTCATCCCCGTAACGATCTGATCGTCGATCACTACCGCCGAGCCGCGCATGCTGTGTACCCCGAGCCCCAACTCGGCGATCAGCTCTCGCAGCGGATCGCGGCCGGTGGAGGAGTAGTCGTAGAGCTCCGCGGCGCCGGCTTCATAGGTGACAGGTGCCGTTGCGAAACGTCCGGCGACGATCTTGCCGCC
>DATAVM010000035.1:0-1681 GCA_036267775.1 Gemmatimonadales bacterium | reverse complement strand
TACTTTACCGGTGTGCGCGTGATCGGCGTGGTGGGCGAGGATTTTCTGCCCGAGCATGAGGCTGTGTTTACGAAGCGCGGCATCGATACGCGCGGCATTGAACGCGCGGAGGGCAAGACCTTCCACTGGACCGGGGCGTATGCCGGCACGCTGGCCGAGGCGCAGACGCTGGGGACAGACCTGAATGTGTTTGAGCGGTTCGAACCGAAGATTCCAGCGGGGTATGAGGACAGCGAGTACCTGTTCCTCGCGAACATCGATCCAGTGCTGCAGGCGCGCGTGCGCAGCCATATGCCGAAGGTCAAAATGGTGTGCGGCGACACCATGAATTACTGGATCAAGGACCACACGGAGAATCTGAAGAAGGTGCTGCGTGAGCTGGATGTGCTGCTGATCAACGATGGCGAAGCGCGGATGCTGTCGGGCGAGACGAACGCGGTGAAGGCGGCGGAAAAGGTGCTGGCGCTGGGGCCGAAGTCGCTGGTGGTGAAGCACGGCGAGTATGGCGCGACGGCTTTCTTTGGCGACCGGTCATTCGTCGGCGCGACGGCGGTGCTGCGGCCGTTCAGGGCTCCGGCGCTGCCGCTGGCCGAGGTCGTCGATCCGACGGGTGCGGGCGATTCGTTTGCGGGCGGCTTCTATGGGTATCTCGCGTCGCAACCGGAACTGACGCCTGCGGTATTTCGCAAGGCCATGTTCTACGGCGGCGTGATGGGGTCGTTCGCATGCGAGCGTTTCGGCACGGAACGACTGCAGGCGGTGACGCGCGAAGAGATTGACGCGCGGTTTGAGCTGTTCCGGGAGATTTCGCATCTTGACACCGCGACCGTCTAAACCGGGCCGCACCATCACCGCTCCGCGCGGATCGCAGACGATCAGACTGGGGCGAACGGTGCCTGCGCCTCCCGTGTTCGATCCGGACCAGGTTCGTCCGGCGACCCGCGAAGAGATGACGCCGATTCTGCTGGCGGCAGTGTTGGCGGGCTTGCTGGCGCTGATCGTGTGCTTCAGCCACGGCTATGCGTTGCTCTATGGTGATGCGGTGGCGCATCTGGGCATCGCGCGGCGAATCATCGATTCGCGCAATCCGGGACTGGTGCAACTAGGCGGCGTGTGGCTGCCGTTGCCGCATCTGCTGATGGTCCCGTTTGTGACCAAGATGGCGTGGTGGCAGAACGGGCTGGCGGGCGCGTGGCCATCGGTGGTGGCGTTCATCCTTAGCGTGGCGGGGTTCTATCGCCTGTGCCGGCGCATGCTGGTGCCGCGCTGGGCGCTGGCGGCGACTGCGTTCTATGGGTTGAATCCAAACCTGCTGTATCTCTCGACGACGGCGATGACGGAACCGCTATTTCTGGCGCTGCTGATCTGGATGGTGTTGTTGACGGTGGAGTGTGTGGACGCGATTCGCGCGACACAGCAGACGCGCGTGGTGTGGCGGCTGATCGGGTTGGGACTGCTGATCGTTGCGGCGGTGTTTACGCGCTACGACGGATGGGTGCTGGGCGCGGCGGTGTGGTGCGTCGTGACGTGGAACCTGTGGCGCGCCCGCGCCCTGTGGCGAGCAGTAGCCCCGGCGTTCGCGGTGTTCACGGTGCTGGCGGTGGCCGGGCCGGTATTGTGGCTGTGGTACAACCAGCATTTTTTCCACGACCCGCTGGACTTTATGCGAGGGCCGTATTCG
>DATAVM010000034.1:0-23956 GCA_036267775.1 Gemmatimonadales bacterium | reverse complement strand
CGACGATCCACTAGGCACCGCTGCTGATTGAGACAAGAAGAGGCCGGACCTGTTCTTGGTCCGGCCTCTTCTTGTTCATATTTGCGAGTAGTTGTCTATAAAACTAATAGGCTTAGCGCGGGACAGAACCGACACCGCTTTGCCTGCACTCGCGACAACCTGGCCCGCCCCAGACCGACATTTCTATCCGCGAGTGACGCCGCTACGCAGCGTGGTTCTGTCCCGCTCGCGACCGCCGGTGCTCAGGAAAAACGCCGGCGGCGTGGTCATCTCACGTCGGTGAGTCTCGTGTGGTAGCTATGCATACTACCTGTGTTCCATCAGCCGCAGGACGGGTAGCTCGCGTCGGGGCCAGAGATGGCGGGCTTGTCCTTCCGGTTCGCGATGGCCCACATGACGTCGTGGATGAACCGCGCGAGGCGGGCGGCGTGATCGTAGTCGACGTATTGCGGCTCGTCCGTGGGCTGGTGGTAGTCCGGGCCGTAGCCGAGCGAGAAGTACGTGACGGGCACGTTGTGGTGGACGTAATTGACCTGGTCGCTGCGGCAAAAGCGGTTCATCGGGTTGGCGGTGATGTCCCAGCTTTTGTCGATGGCCATCGTTTCTGAACGTGTCGCGTTGACCGAGTCGATGATGTCGCCAAATTCGCGCGAGAGGCGGCGGGCGCCGAGGGTCTGCACCGAGGTCGGACCGCCGAACTTGACCTCGTCGACGCGGCCCTTGCCGAGCATGTCCATGTTGTGCGCGGCGACAACGGAGTCGAGCGGAATGGTCGGGTGGTCGGTGAACCACCTGGAGCCGAGCAAGCCGGCTTCTTCGCCGGTGTGCGAGACGAAGATGATGGAGCGCTGCGGATGCTGCACGGCAAACTGTTCGGCGATCTCGAGCAGGACCACGGTGCCCGAACCATCGTCGTCGGCGCCGTTCATGATCGAATCGCGGCGCGGCGGACGGATGCTGCGAGCGCGCGCGATCATCGAGTCGATCTCGTGCTGCTGTGTGGGCGATGGCCGGCACGCCGGATCATTGGCGCCCTGCGGCTTGGTCACCCAGTTGAAGGCGCGGAGCGAGTCGTGGTCGACCGCGACTGCGTTGACACCATTGTGATCGTTGTGCGCGCTGACCAGCACATACTCACCGGCGAGTGCGGGATTGGAACCCGGCAGAATGGCGACAACGTTGCGCGCCGGCGTTGCCGACTTGTGGAACTGGTAGTTCCAGCTGCCTGATACGGGCTGGCCGGTCGCACCCTTGGCGAGTTGTTCCACCGGCTTTCCGAAGATCGCGGCCGCAGCCTCCGACGAGATCGAGGCCTGCGGCACGCCACGCGTCGAGGGCGCCACTTCCATCGCCATGGCGCGGCGATTGAAGATGTTGTTGACGGTATTCGCCGAGGTCGAGTCAAGCGACACGATCAACACCGCCACTGCGCCGGCGGTGTGCAGGCGCACGCCCATCGAGTTGGCAGCACCACCGGCGCCGCCGCGGCCTCCCCGTCCGCCGCGACCGGTCCCCGCTACCGCGGCCGCCTTGAGGGCGTTGTCCGCGCCAAAGTTGTTGACCAGCGAATCGCAGCGTGGCACGGTGCGGCCGCCGGCACCACCGCGCCCGGCGCCGCGACCACCGCGTCCGCCAGCGCCGCCCGTGACCGCGCCGGCGGTGAAGACGGCGACTTTCCCCTGAACAACGGCAAGATCCGCCGTGGTGTCGCCCCAGGCGCCGACAAAGACCGTCGGCGCGTTGGTGATGTCGGCTGTCCCCGCAATGCCCGGATCGCGCGCGTTGGGCGCGAGCGGAATCCAGTCGGTGCGCGCGGCAAGCACCTTGGTGCCCACCGTCAGGCGGGCGGTGGTGGAGTCGAAGGCACTCGGCCCGTAATCCAGTTCCTGGAAGTAGCCACCGTTGTCGCCGGCGGGCTTGAGACCCAGCCGCTTGAACTCGCTCGCGATGTACGCGGTGGTCTTGTAGTTGCCGAGCTCGCCGATCTTGCGTCCCATCATCGAATCATCGGCGATCTGGTAGAGCCGGGTGCGAAGATCGTTCGCCGTGATGGCGGACACGGTGGGCCGCGGCGCCCACTTGGCGGGTCCTTCGTCGGGCCAGACCGTGCGGGCGGTGGTCGCGGCGGGCTTGGCGGCGGCGTGGGGTGCGCTCTGCGCGGCGAGGCCTTGCAGCGAAACGCACAGCACGGGAAGCATCAGGAACTTGAGGGGAGTGCGGGACACGGTGTAACTCGACGGGAAATGGGAAGTCTGGGGGTTTCACCCCGGACGACAGCGAGCGCGACTGCTGCTCGCCGTCGTCCGGGCCGTGCACCATCAATCCAGCAGCCGCAGTGGCATCACCAGCGTGAGATAGGCGGCCGGGTCATCCCAACCCACCGGCTCGACCGTCGCGGCCCGCTCAGGGGCCTTGAAGGTCATCCGCACCTCGTCGGTCGGAATGTACTTGAGGACCTCGAGGAGGTAGTTCGCATTGAAACCGATGTCGAGCGGCTCGCCCTCGTAGGCCACGGTGATCTCTTCCTGCGCTTCACCGAGATCCGGCGTGGTGACCGAGAGCCGGCAGGAGCCGTCGCCAAACGACATCCGGATGCGGTGCGTCTGGTCGCTCGCCACGATGCTCATCCGTCGCAGCGCTGCCATCACCGACGCCTTCTCCGCAGTGGCGACCTTGTCGTTCTCGCGCGGGATAACCTGCTCGTAGTTGGGATACGGCCCTTCGATGAGCCGGGTGAACACCTGTGTGGTGGCGGAGCGGAAGCCGAGATGGTTGTCGGAGCGGCCAATCTCGATTTCGTCATCGGGGCTGAACAGCTTGCGGAACTGTTCGAGGGCCTTGGGCGGGACGATCAGCTCTCCCTGCTGCTGGGCGGTGCTCTGCAGGGGCACTTCCATCTTGGCCAGGCGGTGACCGTTGGTCGCGACCATGCGCATGCGATCCGGCAGAAGCTGCCAGAGCACGCCGTTGAGTACCGGCCGGCTCTCTTCGGTGCTCGCCGCGAACGCCACATGCGCCACGAGCTTCTGCAGATCGCGCGCGGTGGTCTTGGACGCGCCGTCGAATGCGACCTGCGGGAACGCGGGGAACTCTTCGCGCGGCAAACCGAGAAGCTTGAATTTGGAGCGGCCGCACTCGATGGTCACTCGCTGCTCGCCCTGGGTGGTGATGCGAATGCCGGCACTTGGCAGCTCACGCACCAGCTCGACCAGCTTGCGGGCCGGCAGCGTGATTGCGCCTTCCTGATCGACCGAGGCGGGCGCCATCGTGCTGACAGCGATATCGAGGTCGGTGCCGGAGAGCCGCAGGCCATCCTTGGTCGCTTCGAGCAGGATGTTGGCGAGCACGGGGAGCGTGGTCTTGGTCGGCACAGCTGCCGCAACGGCAAGCAGGCCTTCCTGGAGTTGCTCCCGTGTGATGGTGAACTTCATCGGTGTCCCCGGTCTGCTAAAGTCACTACTGATTCTCTCTTGATAAGATCCTAGTAGTCGTAGTAGAGGGGCGGGAGATGTGGACCGCCTCGCTAACCATGTACGCCGTCACGTGCTGCGGCGTTTCGCCCTCGTGGATAGCGCGTGGAGGACGGGGACGATGCTCCCGGTTATCCGCCGCTATCCGCACTCGCCAACGCTGTCCACGTTGGCATCGCCCACATTGTGTACTAGACCGTCAACAACTCTGCGCGGGCCATTTCCACGCGTTCACGGAACTGGCGATCGCGGCCAAGCTGTGTCTGCACCTTGTCGACCGAATGAATCACGGTGGAGTGATCGCGGCCGCCAAATGCCTGGCCAATTTCCACCAACTGCATCTGCAGCAGCTCGCGCGCGAGGAACATGGCGATCTGGCGTGGCACGGTCAGCGTCTTGATCCGTGCCTTGGAGCGCAGGCCCTCGGGGGTGACGCCCCAGCGGCGCGCGACCACTTCCTGGACCTTCTCGATAGTCGGCAGGGTGCGCGAGCGGGCATCGGCCTCATCGCCGGGGCGGATCTTGTCGGCCAGCGCCTCGCGGGCGAGCTCGATCGATATCTCGCGGTGCCGGATCGACGCGTAGAGCAGGAGCTTGATGATGCAGCCTTCCAGCTCGCGCACATTCGACCGGACATTTTCGGCCATGAACCGGAGCACGTCGTCCGGAATGGTGGTCTCGAGGTGGTCCTGCTCCTGCTTCTTCTGCAGGATGGCAATGCGGTGCTCGAGGTCGGGCTGCTTGACGTCGGCGACCATTCCCCATTCGAAGCGGGAGACGAGACGCGCTTCGAGGCCCGGGATGTCCTTGGGCGGACGGTCCGACGTGAGGACGATCTGCTTGCCACCCTCGTAGATCGCGTTGAACGTGTGAAAGAACTCTTCCTGCGTGGCTTCCTTGCCTTCGAGGAAGTGCACGTCGTCGACCAGGAAGAGATCGACATCGAAGCGGTAGCGGCGGCGCAGGTCGGCCATCGTGCGGGAATGAATCCCTTCGATGACCTCGTTGATGAACTGCTCCGCGCCGACGTAAAGCACACGTGTCCCCGGCGCCTTGAAGACGACCTCGTGCGCGATCGCCTGCATGAGGTGCGTCTTGCCGAGACCGGTGGGACCGTAGATGAAGAACGGGTTGTACTGCTTGCCCGGCGCTTCGGCCACGGCGTGCGCGGCAGCGGCGGCGAGCTCGTTGGACTTGCCGATGACGAAGGTGTTGAAGGTGTAGCGCTCGTTGAGCGGCTGCGCGCTCGGGTTGATCGGCGCGGTGGCTTGCGGCGCGCCATCGCTGCTCGGCTGCGGCACAAAGAGGTCCATCTGCGGCCGCTTCTGGCGGTCGGCGGCCACCCGGAACGTGACCGCCACGGGCTCGCCCGCGGCTTCGGTCGCGACGGCGGTGAGGGCCGTGGCGTACTTCTCTTCGTTCCAGCGCTTGGCGAAATCATCGGGCGTGCTGACGATGAGCGCGCCGCTCTCGAACGAGATCGCTTCGTTGCTGGACAGCCAAGTCTGGATCATCGGCTCGGGAATCTCGCGCTTGGCGCCCTCGAGAACACGCTTCCAGAGATCTTTGGCGGACAGCGTCATCGGCTCGCGATTTTCGGCTTGCGGGTGGGTCGGAACGTTTTCAGGGAGGCCGATTCTACGGTCCGTATGTGGAAAAGTCAAACCTTGACCTTTGGGGTTCGAATCCAATAGGTTGTCCGGCTCGTTTGGAGGGAGTGACCAGAGATGATGCCGACGTATCGCCCCCGCAACAAGCGGCGGATTGCCAAGCACGGATTCCGGACCCGGATGGAGGATCGCTGGGGCCGCGCCGTGTTGTCGCGCCGCCGCAAGAAGGGCCGCAAGCGGCTCACGGTCTCCATCGGCTCCAAGCACGCCCGCGTCTGAGCGACGATGAGCGCTTCGGGCGCTCGCGTCGACTGGTGCGCGGCGCCGACGTGCGGCGCGTGCTCCAGGGGGGGCGCCGGAGCCGCGGCGGGTTCGTGGACATTCACTGGCTGGCTGGCACTGTGGGCCACGCGCGCATGGGACTGGTAGTTCCCCGGTTCCGGCAGACCGCGGTGGCCCGCAATCGTTTGCGCCGGCGCTTGAAGGAGTTGTGGCGGTGCGAACTGCAGCAGCACCTGCCGGTGCTCGACGTGGTCATCCGTACCCGGCCCAGCGCCTACACCGCCTCCTTCGGAGCGCTCCGGAGCGAGCTGGTGGGTTGGCGCGAGGCCTTGAGCGCGTGACGACATGGCCACTCTCCGGTCCCTTCCTTCCCGCGGCGCCGTTGCTCTCATCCGAGGCTACCAGCGTTTCATTTCACCCGGGCTTCCCGCGGCGTGCCGCTTTACGCCGAGCTGTTCGCAGTACGCCGTCGAGGCGATCGGGCGCCACGGTCTCCTGGCCGGCGGCTGGCTGGCGGTGCGACGCATTGCCCGCTGTCACCCCTGGAATCCGGGCGGCAGTGATCCTGTCCCCTGACCGAGTGAGTGTGGCGTGAACGATCGCCGTCCCCTGATCGCCGTTGCGCTGATCATCGTCATTGCGCTGGCGCCGATGCTTTTCCTCAAGACGCGCAAACCCGTGACCGGGAGTGCCGCGGACAGCACCCATGTGGCGGCGCACGACAGCACGCCCCGTCCGGCGCCCGTGATCGTGCCGACCACTGCGGCGCCGCCGGTGACCGTCGCTCAAGCCGCGCCGGCTACGCCCGAGCGGCTGGTCGTCGTGCGATCCGGTCTCTACCGCTATGTGGTGTCGAGCACTGGCGGACGGATCGTGTCGAGCCGGATTCTGCATTACCAGTCGATGAATCCCGCCGACCGGCGCGACACGCTTGAGCTGATCCGCCCGGGCAGTGCGCTCCTGGCCGCGCGGCTGGTGACGGGCAACGACACGGTGCCGATCGACCGGATTGCGTTTACGCCGAGCGCCGATTCGCTCACGGCGAGCACAGAGCCTGCGACGCTCACACTGACGGGAACGAGCGGCGCCTATACGGTGCAGCTCCACTATCTCTTTTCGCCCAACGACTATCGCATCTATGTCGACGGTCAGGTGACCGGCCTCGGTCCCACCGGCGGCACCTTGCTGGTGGGTTTGGGCGACGGCTTCCGCGACACGGAAGCGAGCGCGGCGGACAATCGCAATTTCAGTGCGTTCGTCACCAAGACCGACAAGACCAATCTCACGCGCTTCAGCAGCCTCAAGGCGCAGAGCGTGAGCACCGTGTCGGGACCGTTCGAATGGGTAGCGGTCAAGTCGAAATATTTTGTCGGCGCCGTCTTCGCGTACGATTCCACCGCGCAGGGCGTGACGGCACGGCTGGGCGGATTGCTGGTGACGGTGCCGGACACCGACAGCCACCCGATCAAGGCGGCCGTTTCGGCGTCGCTGACGGTGCCGGCGCAGGGGCACTTCTCCTGGTCGGTGTATCTGGGTCCGATGGAGTATGACCGCCTGAGCCACATTGGACACGGCTTTGACGATGTGAACCCGTACGGCTGGACGGTCTTCCGCTGGATCGTCCGTCCATGCACGGTGGCGATCCGTGCGGTGTTTGTCTGGATGCATCATGTGCTGGGCGTGGGCTACGGTCTGGTGATCGTGCTCTTTGGCGTGGCGGTGCGGCTGGCGCTCTGGCCGCTCTACCGCAAGCAGATGCGCGCCACGATGGCGATGCAGGCGATCCAGCCGCTGATCACCGAACTGCAGGAGCGCTACAAGGAAGATCCCGCGCAGCTCAACCGCGAGATGATGAAGCTCTACAAGGAACACAATGCCAATCCGCTGAGCGGCTGCTGGCCGATGCTGCTGCCGTATCCGCTGCTCGTGGCGGTGTTCTTTGTGCTCGCGTACACGATCGAAGTGCGTGGCGTGCCGTTCCTCTGGATGCCGGATCTGTCGCGTGCGGACCCGCTGTACATCATTCCGGTGCTGATGGCGGTCACGCAGCTGGTGCTGGCGAGGATTTCGCAGATCGGGATGCCGCCCAATCCGCAGACGAAGATGATGATGTACCTGATGCCGGTGTTCATGCTGGTGATCTTCATCCGCTTCGCATCGGGGCTCAATCTGTACTACGCGGCGCAGAATCTGGCGTCGTTGCCGCAGCAGTGGGCGCTCAACAAGGAGCGTCAGCGGGCGATGGCGGCGCAGACTCCGCCGCCCAAGGTTCAGAAAAAGAAATAGTTCTGCAGGTCCCGTCGCAGATCGGCGGGGCCCTCGATCAGGCGGCCATGCGCATGGCCTGTTCAAGTCCCACCCTCGTCACCCGCTCCGCGGTCATTCGCCACGCCAGATACCGTCCCGCCATCGCGGGGATGGCCGACCGGCCGTCATCGGCCGGGCCCGCTGACGCTGGCAGTGCGCTCCGCGCGGCCGGAAGGAGCCAGCGGAGCACCAGGTCCACACCGGCGCGCTCGAGATCGCCAGCGAGCAGGGCCCGCAGCGCACGCTCACGCTCGCGCAGACGGTGGTAGGCACCGCGCGGCACACCCAGCAAATGGCGCGGCGGCAGCCCCGGATGGAGTGCCGCTGCGAGGTGCACGCCGATGCCTTCGGTGTACAGCCATTCGCTGAGCGGTACCGTACGGGCGAGAAGCCAGCGGTCCCAGATCTCGCCCGGAGTACGCCGGAGCGGGCTCGCGGAGTCGGCTGCGGTCCAGCGGGTGACGGCCGCCGCCGCGCGTGCGACCGCGACTGTCACCGGCTCTTCCGCCGACACGCAATTGACCAGCACTGCGATGGTGGCGGGGTCGACCAGCGCTTCGACGCTGTCGCCGGCGGCGGCGCTCGCCAGGAGCGCGGCCGGCGCGACCAGCGCGCCGTGTTCTGCTGCGCGCGCGAGCACATCGCGGACCTCCTGCTGCACCCCGGCGTCGGCTGCGGCCGCGGCGTAGCGATCGAGGTCAAGGCGATCGGTGGCGAGGGCGAGTGTGGTGTCGAGCGGGGCGCGCTGGCGACGCAGTGCGTCGAGCAGTGGCGCGTGACGGCGGCGAAAGGCGGCGCAGGCCCGCGCGGGATCAGTCGCCTCGACCGCGGCGGCCCACGGCGAGACGAGATCGAGCAGCATGAGCTGTCAGTGCGGGTTGTTGCGGCGGCGCGAAGCGACCGCGTCGAGGAAGCGGCGCTCATCGGGTGTGAGCGACGCAATACCCGTGGCGCTGATCTTGTCGAGGACGCGATCGATCTCGACCGCTTCAGGCACGCCAGGCACCTCCGGCGCGGGCGGCGGACTGCTCACCGCCTGGCTGTGCGGCGTGATGACCGGTTGATGGCGGCTGGCGTCGCCAGCGTTGGCACCCACCGGCACGCGAGGACGAATGGTGGAGAGTCGCGGCGGCTCACTGGGACGAGCGATGCCCTGCAGAATGAAGTAGAACCACCCCGCGGCGAGACCGCCCAGGTGTGCGAGATGCGCAACGTTGTCGTCGCCGCCACCGAGATTGATCAGCGCGCCGGCCACATCGATCGCCACGAGGATCCACACGAGCCGCTTGGCCTTGATCGGCATCGGCACGGGGAAGATCATCAATTCGGCGTCGGGAGCGACGCGCGCAAAGGCAAGCGCCACGCCAAGAATGGCGCCCGACGCGCCGATGAACGGTGCGACGGGAATCACGCCGGCCAAGGCCAGCGAGAAGATCGCCGCGCCCACACCGCAATAGAGGTAGTAGACCAGAAATGTGGTCGAGCCGAAACGGCGTTCCACCGGCGGCCCGAACACAAAAAGCGCGACGGAGTTGAACAGCAGGTGAAGAAAACCGCCGTGCAGGAACATGTACGTGACGAACGTCCACGGCCGATGGAACGCGACCGCGGGATCGAAGCGCAGCATGTCCTCGATGGCGGGTGAGGTGAGAACGGTCTGCTGCAGCAGCAACACGATGGCGTTGATCGCGAGAATGCGACCAACCCATGGGGTGATGCGGCTTTGCGAAGACTCGTTCATTTCCCTCACTCCTCCAGCGCCAATTCGCAGATCCGTTCGCACAATTCCGGGAAGACGATCCCGACCGCGGCCGCGGACTGCGGCAGCAAGGATGTAGACGTCATGCCCGGCAGGGTATTCACTTCCAGGCAGTAGAGATCGCCGGTCGGGGTCAAGCGAAAATCGACCCGCGAATAGCCTCGCAACTTGAGCGCTCGATGCGCGGCGAGGGCCAGGTCCTGCACCTCCCGGGCCAGCGCGGCCGGGAGCGGAGCCGGAAAGACTTCCTCTGACATCCCCGGCGTGTATTTGCATTCATAGTCGAACGTGGCGTGCCGGGGAATGATCTCGCCCACGGCGAGCGCATCGTCGCCCAGAATGCCCACCGTGAGTTCTCGTCCCGGTACATACGCTTCGACCATCACCTCGGTGTCATGCTCGCCCGCCAGCAGGATGGCGCCGGGCAATCCCGCGGCGTCCTGGACCACCGTGAGACCCACCGACGACCCTTCGCGCGAAGGCTTTACCACCACCGGCCAGTCGAGATCGAGTTCGACATCTTCCGCAGTGACTGGCGCCATCAGCCACGCCGCGGTGGGAACTTCCGCCTCGAGCAGCAGGCGCTTGGCGATGTCCTTGTCGAGTGCGAGTCCACTGCCGAGCGGCCCCGATCCGGTGTAGCGGAGCCCCGACATTTCCAGCAGATGCTGCAGGGTGCCGTCCTCACCGGTGCCGCCGTGCAGCCCCAGAAAAACGACGTCAGCCTGGCGCAGGGTTCCCGTGGTGAGGAGACCGCCCAGCATGACGTCGCGCTCGCGGGCAATGAGCGCTGCCAGCTCCGCCGGGCCGGGATGCGTTGTGCCGACCGCGCGAGCGAGCAGATGCGTCTCCGCGTCCGCATCCAGCAGACCCACGGTGGTATCGGCGACGGTGACGTCGTGGCCCCGTTCGCGCAGTGCCGGGACAATCTGCGCGGTAGAGGCGATTGCCACCTCACGCTCGGCTGAGGAGCCGCCGGTAAGGACCACGATGCGCATTCAGCGCCCCATCAAGAGCTGCAACACATCATAGCGGCTCACGATGCCCACCAGATGATCGTGCTCGGCCACGAGTGCCGCGGGCATTTCCCGCGTGAGCATCTCCGCGAGCCGATCGAGCGTGAGTGTGGCCTCGACCACCGGAAACGGCGCTTCCATCACATCGCGCACGGCGCGGTCGAGCACGGTCGGATCCTCGAGCGCGAGCGTCATGAGCGTGCTCTCCACGAGCGAGCCCGTGCAGGTACCGTTGTCGAGCACCGGGATCTGGGAGACGCCGAACGTCGTCATCAGATTAAGTGCCTGACGCA
The DNA here is from genome assembly GCA_036267775.1 of Gemmatimonadales bacterium. Lineage (GTDB taxonomy): Bacteria > Gemmatimonadota > Gemmatimonadetes > Gemmatimonadales > GWC2-71-9 > Palsa-1233. The sequence goes on along the minus strand of DATAVM010000034.1, from coordinate 13,219 downwards.
CCTGCGCTGCCGGAGCGACTTGCACGATGGGTGGCGCATCGGCACCGCGGCGCGCGAGGAGCCGGGCCACAGTGGGGCGCGGTGCATCGAGCAGCTGATTTTCCTGCAGCCACGCGTCATTGAACACCTTGGAGAGATAGCGCTCGCCGGTGTCCGCGAGCACAGTGACGATGCACGCGTCGGGATCGTCGAGCTCGTGCGCGACGGCCAAGGCGACACTGAGATTCATGCCGCTCGATCCACCGGCGAGAATGCCTTCTTCGCGCGCGAGCCGCCGCGCCATTGCCATCGATTCCTTGTCGCTCACGCTGCGGAATTCGTCGATCACATCCCACCAGATCGTGGTTGGCACCTTGTCGCCGCCGACACCTTCCACCTTGTACGGCGCGCCGTCGGTGCCGAGGGAGCCGGTGCGGTGGTAGTTGCCGTAGAGCGAGCCGACCGGATCGGCGCAGAGCACGCGGATGGCGGGGTTCTGTTCCTTGAGAAATCTGCCGATACCGCTCACCGTGCCGCCGGTGCCGGCACCGGCCACAAAGTGCGTCACGCGTCCCTCGGTCTGTTCCCAGATTTCGGGACCGGTGGTGGCGTAGTGCGCCTCAGGGTTCAGCTGATTGTAGAACTGGTTGGCGAGCACTGCGCCCGGCGTGTCATGCACAATCTGCTTGGCCTTCATCACGTAATTCTCGGGATGATCCGGCGGCACCGCGGTGGGCGTCGTAATCACCTCAGCACCGTATGCCTTGAGCAGACGCACTTTTTCCTGGCTCATCTTGTCGGGCATGGTGAAGATGCAGCGATACCCCTTGATCGCCGCGGCCATCGCGAGGCCGACGCCGGTATTGCCGCCAGTGCCTTCGACGATCGTGCCGCCGGGTCTGAGTTCGCCCGAGCGCTCCGCACCGGCGATGATGGCCAGCGCAATGCGGTCCTTCACCGAGCCGCCCGGGTTGGCGTATTCGGCCTTGCCGTAGAGCGGTGTGCGAATGCCGTGGGCCAGACGTGCGAGGTGGATCAGCGGGGTTGAGCCGATGGTATCGAGCACGGAATTGTAGGGGCGCGCGTGTGCCTTCACTCGTGGTCTCGCGACGCTGTGCCGGTCGAATCGGGGAGCTGGAATCGGATGGGTACCTGGATGGCGGACGTTACAGGAACGCTGCCGCGGTGGGCCGGCATGAAATGGAGTTCGGCAGCCGCCTGCAATGCTGCCGCATCAAACGCACTCTGGCCGCTGCTCTTTGCGACCCGGATGGAATCGCGCACCGGTGCGCCGCTGGAGTCCACCACGAGATAGAGCATGACCTCGCCCTCGACGTGCTTGGCGAAGAGGTCGGGCGGATAGGCAATCGCCGGCTGACCGCCGAGCAGCGAGGCGGGCGTAAGCGGCGGCCGACCGGGGCCGCTGTGACAGGCGGCTACGACGGCGGAAAGGGCGATCAGCGGCCAAGAGAATCGCACGATCTCAACCTACACTATTCTGCCTTGAGGTGAGGGGGACCGGATCTGCTTGCAGCCCGGATCCGGTCCCGATGACGACGGACCTTGGCCCGCGTACCACAGGCCGCCATGTCGCACCAGCGCCGGGAACGATTGGGCGAGCGGTCGAGATACAGCCTGCCGCACTCTCCGCAAGCGCTGAGCCGGAAGAGATCGGGGCCAGCCAGCAGCCGTGCCGCGGAGAAAGCGGGCGACCAGAGCGCGACCATCTCCCCGTCCGCCGGGTCGATCCAGTCCCAACCATAGCCGCGGACCGCCGGGCGGATGCCGCGATTGGCGCCTGCTCGCGCGAGGAGCCGGTTGAGCGCCGCCAGGTCCGTCTCGGCCGCGCCCGTGCCGGCGGCTTCTGCCCGCAGTATCCGCGTGAGCAAGGTCCGCAGGCGGCGAACGGAAGGGGCTTCCGCCGGCTGGCCCGGTCCGGAACCGTTGACAAAATCGATGCAGATAATGCCGTCCAGCGGGCTGGCCGTCTTTGACATGTAACCATCATACACTGTTTTGGAGGTTACGCTACTGGAGTCCGTCGCGGAGACGGGCAAGTTCCTGAAGCGCCTGGATCGGCGTCATCTGATCCGGATCGAGCTGGCGCAGCTGCGCGGTCACTGCGGCAGCCTGGCGCTCTTCGGCGGTTGGCTGGCGAGCCTGCGGGCTGGCCAGCGTATCGAAGAGGGTGGGTTGGGCCGGGTCGGGTGGCCGCGGCGGGTCGCCAGGGACGACGCGGTGGCCGGTTTCGAGGGTGCCAAGGACTTCCTGCGCCCGGCCAACGACGGTGGCCGGGAGGCCGGCGAGCTGGGCGACGTGGATGCCGTACGAGCGGTCCGTGCCGCCCGCTTCGAGGCGGTGCAGGAAGACCACGCGGCCGCCGGTGTCGCGCACGGCCACGTTCATGTTGCGCGCATGAGCGAGGCGTTCCGGAAGCTGCATCAATTCGTGGTAGTGCGTGGCAAACATGGTGCGGCAGCCAATGCGGTCGTGCAGATGCTCGGTCACGGCCCAGGCAATGGCAACGCCATCGTAGGTGCTCGTGCCGCGGCCGATTTCGTCGAGGAGCACCAGCGAGCGGCGGGTGGCGTTGTGGAGGATCGCGCTCGTCTCACTCATCTCCACCATGAAAGTGGATTGTCCCCGTGCGAGGTTGTCGCTGGCACCTACGCGCGTGAAGAGCCGGTCGGCTACGCCAATGCGGGCTGCCTTGGCGGGGACGAACGAGCCGATCTGCGCGAGCAGTGCGCAGAGACCGATCTGCCGCAGGATGGTGCTCTTGCCGGCCATGTTGGGACCGGTGACGAGGAGCACACGCGCGGCCTCATCAAAGTGCACGTCGTTGGGGACAAACCGCTCGCGCGGCATCATCCGCTCGATCACGGGGTGACGGGAGCCAGTGAGCGTAAGCTCGTAACTGTCATCGACCACCGGCCGCACGTACCGCTCCGTTACCGCCACCTCGGCCAGCGACGCGAGCACGTCGATCCGGGCGAGGAGTTGTGCCGTGCCCTGGATGCGAGCGATTTCCTGCCCGACGCGGCTGCGCAGCGCGGCAAAGAGTGCGTTTTCAAGTTCCCCAATGCGTTCTTCCGCGCCGAGCACGCGGGATTCGTAATCCTTGAGCTCGGGAGTGACGTAGCGTTCGGCGTTGGAGAGCGTCTGGCGGCGTTCGTAGTCGGTCGGGACGGCGCCAGCGTTGGCGTGCGTGATCTCGAGATAGTAGCCGAAGACCTTGTTGTATCCGACCTTGAGTGACGCGATTCCGGTGCGTTCGCGCTCGCGCTGCTGAATGCCGGCGAGCGCTTCCTTGCCGTTCTGGCGGAGATCGCGCAGGTCGTCGAGCGTGGCATCGCAACTCGGGGCAATCACGTCGCCGTCGGCGAGCGCGACGGGTGGGCGTTCGACGAGGGAGCGGGTGAGGTCGGCGGCGAGATCGGCGAGTGTATCGAAGTGCTCGGCGGCGTGGGCGAGCAGCGCTGCAGTGGTGTTGCGCCCGGGCAGCTCAAGGGCCGCGAGTGCAGCGATGGCGGCGGCGATATCGGGCAGCCGCGCAAATGAGTCGCGGAGCGCGCCGAGTTCTCGTGGATTGGCGCGGCCCGCGGCGGCGCGGGCCGCGAGGCGCTCGACGTCGCGGACACCGTCGAGGGCGGTGCGCAGTTCTTCGCGCACGCGAGCGGCGCTCGCGAGAATCGCGACCGCGTCGAGGCGGGCGTTGATGCGCTCGGGCTGGCAGAGTGGTGAGAGCACCCACTGGCGCAGCAGGCGCGCGCCCATGGGCGTCGCGGTGCGATCCAGCGCTTCGACCAGTGTCACGCCCTTGGCGCCGGCGCGCAGTGGTTCCACCAGTTCGAGATTGCGCCGCGTCATGTCATCGATCCAGCAGAGCTCGCCGCTCTTGCGGAGTTGCGGACGGGCGAGGTGCGGCACGCCCTGCGGCTGCAATTCGAGCGCGTAGCGGAGCAGCGCGCCGGCGGCGCCGAGTGCGGCGTGATCGTCGGCGGAAATGCCAAGGCCGTCGAGTGAGGCGAGTTGCAGGCGGCGGGCGAGCTCTTCGCCGGCGAGTGCGGGATCGAATTCCCACGGCTCGCGCTCGGTGCGGAGCATGCCGTCGCTCGTGACGATGGCGCTGCCGGCAGGCACGACAATTTCAGCGGGGGTGAGGCGGCTCAGCGCTTCGGCCACACCGTCGCCGGCGAGTGTTTCGAGAAGGAATTCGCCGGTCGAGAGATCGAGGGCGGCAATCCCGGTGGAGTCTGCGGCCGGCATGATGGCGACGAGCCAGTTATTGCGCGAGCCTGGCGTCCATTCTTCGTCGAGAAAGGCGCCGGGTGTGATCGTTTCCACCACCGCGCGCTTGACGATCCCCTTGGCGGCGCGAGGATCCTCGATCTGCTCGCAGATGGCGACGCGATAGCCTTGCGCGATGAACTGCCGGAGGTAGCCGGCCGCGGCCTTGACGGGTACGCCCGCCAGCGGGACACCGTCGCCGCGCGCGGTAAGCGTGATGTTCAGCGTGCGCGCAGCGATCTGCGCGTCGTCGTAGAACATCTCGTAAAAGTCGCCCATCCGGAAGAAGAGGATCGCGCCGGTGTGGCGCGCCTTGATGTCGCGATACTGCTGCAGGAGAGGGGAGGTGTCTGACACCCCCAATTCTAAGGCGATGGCGTGATGTAGGGCGAGCCGCCCACCGCCGCCTTGAGTTTGGCGAGCGCGGCGGTTGCTTCCGCGCGCGTGGCAAACGGACCGGCCTGCACGCGCGTGAGGCCGCGCGGCCCGGCAACCTTGTACGCCTTGTATCCGGCGGCGGTCACCCTGGCGACGACCCGACGAATGACGGCGGTGTCATTGATTGCGATCAACTGCACTCGCCAGTGGTCCGCGCTCTTTGGTGCGGTCGCCGGAGGAGCGGCCTTTGTGGACGGCGCCTTCGCCGGCGGTGTCCTGGTGACCGGCGGCGGCGCGCGACGGCTCGTGTCCGCGCGCGTCGTCAGTGGCGGTGGCGGCGGCGTAACGCTGTGTGTCGTGTCCACGGCGTGAGCGACACTATCGTGCCGCATGGTGTCCTTGACGGGCGGCTTGACGCGCAGCGATTCGGCGGTGGGTGGTGCCACGTGCAACCCGGGGCCAACCATGCAGCGCTGATTGGAAAAATTGAGCTGGTTCTTGAGTTCAAGATCGTCGCCCGCCTTGGCGAGGCCCTTGGCAAGCCAGGTGCAGCCGAGTTGGACCTGTTGGCGGCCAAAGGCCGCGCGCGCGCCCCAGAGTGCGGCGTTGGGAAGCACCGGCGATGTGGGATAGTCGTTGAATATCTGTGTGACGCGCTGGATCACGCCGTCGTTGTTGCCGGTGCCGTAGTCGAGCTGCGCAAGACGGAGGAGTGCCTTGTCAGCCCATGCGGACTGGCCGTAGTCGAGTGTGACGCGCAGATATTCCTTGCGCATTTCGTCGCCACTGTTCGCGACGGTGGCCGACGTGAACAACGCTTCGGGATAGCTTGGATCGGTGCTCGGCGTCGCGGTCAGAAAGCGTCCGATCATGCTGCGCGCGGAATCGCCGTACCCGTCCTGCGCGAGTCGCACGATCTGCTGAAATCGCGGTGTGACCGGCATCAGCGGGAGCTGCGCCGATGCCATCGCCGGCGCAAGTGCCGCCAGCAGGAACGTTGCGGAGCAGATCGCGGGCGAATATTTCACGCGGCCTTCTGTATCCGCGATGCGGCAAGAGTGAGAACGAGATCGGTCACAATGCCAGCTTCGTCCGAAATCGTGGTGTTCTTGAGCGCGACGTCGGCCGCCAGGGTGGCGGCGATGGCGGCGCGCGTGCGGGCGATGGGCCAGCGCCCCGCTACCTCGGCGATCAGCCGCGCGGCCGGGTCGTAACTCCCCACGCCGGGACGCGCGGTAAAGCAGAGGCGCTTGACCGCCTCCGCGAGTGCCCGATCGCGCAGCCGGCGTTCCTCGGCGGTCGTGCGGGCCCAGGCGAGCAGCAGTAGCGAGGAGCCAAGCAGTGTCACCAGGCGGACGCCCGAGGTCCCGCTCGTTTCCAGCAGGCGCGGGACCAGCGACAGCGCGCGCGCGGTGTCGTCGCGCAGCACGGCATCGCGCCAGTCGTCGACGGTTTCGCCAAAGCGCACCCCGACGAGATTGCCCACCGTCTCGCGATCGATCTCGCCGATCACGGTGAGACCACCGAGCTTCTGCAGCTCGGCGCTGAGCAGTCCCAGGTCGCCGCCGGTGGCGCGGAGCAGGTGTTCGCGGGCATCACTGGAGAGATGCATGTCGGTCGTCGCGAGTTGCTGCGCGAGCCACGCTTCGAGCGCTTCGCCGGTCAGCGGACTGCAGTCGACGGTTGCACAGTGTCGGGCGATGTCTTCGTCGGGATCATCGTCGTTGCCCTGGACGATGACGAGGACGGTTTCGACGGCGGGGTGCTCGAGGTAGGCGACCGCGGGCAGCTTGGCCTTGCTCTTGCGCTTCCATGATTCCACGTCACGCAGCACCACCACTCGCCGCTCGGCCATCATCGGCAACGTGGCGCAGGCGGCGGCCAGCGCGCCGGGTTCCACCTGCTGTGCGCTCAACAGATCGAGGTTGAAATCGCGCGTGCCCGGATCGAGTGCGCGCTCCATGATGTCGGCCACCGCCTGATGCTTGAGCAACGCCTCGCCGCCGTGGATGTAATACGCGGGTGCGATCGTGCCCTTGTCGAGCGCGGCGCGCAGGCGATCGGGAGTCAGGCGAGTGGCCATGGCGGAAGTTACTCAGTTCCCGTGGCGGATCAGCGCGCTCGTATAAAGGATTGCGGTGAGCGTCTTGGCATCGGTAATGGCGCCGCTCGCGACCATGCGCAGCACTTCCGACCAATGCAGCAGATGCGTTTCGAGGACCTCATCGGCTTCGAGCGCGGCCGGGCCCGGTGTCAGGCCGGTGGCGAGGTAGAGGTGAATCACCTCGTCGGTAAAGCCCGGCGTGGTCCAGATGAGTGTGAGCGGCCGGAGATCGTCGCAGGTGTAGCCGGTTTCTTCGCGCAACTCGCGATGGGCGGTCGCGTCGGGCGCCTCGCCGCGATCACGGCGACCGGCCGGGATCTCCCAGCAGTAGTCGCCGGTGGCGTGACGGAACTGCCGAATGAGAATGACGCGCGGATCGGGCGCGTCGACGGCGTCGAGCATCGGGAGAATGGCCGCGGCACCCGGATGGCGAAACATCTCGAGCGTGCCGGTGACGCCGTTGGGATAGCGGACGGTGTCGAGATCCAGCGAGATGATCCGCCCGGTGTAGACCCGTTCAGTCGCAAGGAGTGTCACGAGCGATCATCCAATGTCAAAGCGTTCGCCGTGCTTGGGCACATGGACCTCCTTGACGCCCTCCTCCAGCAGAATCTGCTGCATGGCGACGAGTGATTCCGGCTCGCCATGCACGCAGAACGCGCGCTGGACCGGTCCGCCGAGATTCTTGACCCAGCGCCGGAGCTCGTCGCGGCCGGCGTGGGCCGAGTAGCCGTCGATCGTGACCACCTCGGCGTTGACCGTGTGCGGCTCGCCCAGGATGGTGACCTGCTTCTGGCCGTCCTGGATGCGGCGCCCCAACGTGTACTGCGCCTGAAAGCCCACGATGAGGATGCAATTCTTGGGGTCGTCGCAGTTGTTGGCCAGGTGATGGAGAATGCGCCCGGCCTCGGCCATTCCCGATGCGGAGATGATGATCGCGGGGCCTTTGAGTCCGTTGAGCTTCTTGGATTCTTCCACGTCGCGCACGTAGGTGACGAGGTGGTAGTCAAAGAGGCGTGAATCGGCGCGAACGAGCGCTTCGGTGTCGTCGTAGAGTTCCGGGTGCATCCGGAAGACCGCGGTCGCTTCGACGGCGAGCGGTGAGTCGATATAGATCGGGATCTGCGGAATTGCGCCAGCGTTGGCGAGCTCGTGCAACGCGTAGACAAGTTCCTGGGTGCGTCCCACGGCAAACGACGGCACGATGATCTTGCCGCCCCGCGCGGCCACGCGGCGGACCACCTCGCCGAGATTCTTTTCGGCGTCGATGGTGGTGTCGTGATTGCGCGTGGCGTAGGTGCTCTCGATGATCAGCGTATCGATCGGGCCGGTCGGACTTTCCGGATCGCGGATGATGGCCTGGCCCCAGTGGCCGATATCGCCGGAGAAGACCAGGCGATGCGGCGTGGGCCCCGCGATCTGCACGTCGACGTTTGCGCTGCCAAGGATGTGACCGGCGTCGCGATAGGTGACGGTGAGGTCTGTGGCCACCGTGAACGGCTTGAGATAGGGATGCGCTTCCATCAGTTCCTGCGTGCGCACCGCGTCCTGCATGCCGTAGAGCGGTTGCGCATCGGCACTGATTCGCTTCCGCTTCTTGAGGTACTTGAAGTCGGATTCCTGAATGTGCGCGGAATCGGCCAGCATGGCGGCGCACAGATCGCGCGTGGCCGGCGTGGTGTAGATGGTGCGGCCGAATTGCCGATTGGCGAGCATCGGGAGCCGGCCGGAGTGATCGATGTGCGCGTGACTCAGCACCACGGCATCGAGTTGTCGCGGGTCGAAGACCATGGTCTGGTTGAAATGGGTCGACTCGTCGCGTTTGCCCTGAAACATGCCGCAATCGAGCAGAACCTGATGACCGCGCCATTCGAGCAGGTGGCAGGAGCCGGTGACCTGACCGGCCGCCCCCCAGAAGGTGACGGAAATGCCGCTCACAGTAGGCGTTCCTTGGAAGAGACGGAGTCCAGCGGAGAACTCAGAACGGGAACGACTCGCCCTGACGCGGCACAATCACGTCGCGGACGCCTTCTTCCCGGAGAATGGTGACCATCATCGAAACGGCGAGATCGTCGCCATGCACTACAAAGGCGCGTTTGATGGGACCGCCGAGGGAGCGGACCCAGGCGCGCATCTCCTCACCGTCGGCAAAACCGGAGAAGGCGGTCATCGTTTCGATCGCGGCGCGGCGCTGCACGCGTTCGCCGTCGATGTCAACCGATTCGGCGCCATCCTGCAGGAGTCGCCCGACCGAGCCGTCTTCCTGGAATGAGAGAAACAGGAAGGTGTGGCGCGCGTCGCCCAGACGGTGACGCAGGTGTTCGGCGGAGCGCCCGGCGTCGCAGGTCTCATTGGGCGCAACGATGATTGCCGGGCCCTGGAGTTGATCGATCTGCTGGCGCTCGGCGCTGCTCGTGACGGAATGCATCAACGACGCATCGAAGGCGCCGGGGCCACCGAGATACGATTGCGCGTCGACCTGCATGATCTCGGGGTGCAGGCGGAGCAGTGTTGGCAGCGATACCGGCGTCGGTGTGTCGAGCCAGATCGGCACGGCAGGAATGACGCCCCGATGATGCAGGTCCTGCACGGCGCGAATGAGTTCCTGCACCGGTCCGACAGAAGCAGCCGGTACGATGATCAGACCGTTGCGAGTCACAGCGTCGTTGATGATGGTGCCGAGACACTGGCGCGCATCGGAAAACATCGGATGACGCAGGTGAGCAAAAGGGGAGCCGACGATCAACGTGTCGACATGACCCAGCGGCGGTGCCGCGTCGCGAATGAGCGGCGCGCCGGGGCGGCCAACACTGCCTGAATAGATGATGCGGTGTGTGCCGCCTTCGCCGGTACGCAGCTCGATCGAGGCCGAGCCGAGCATGTGGCCAGCATCGGCAAACTCGAAGACCAGATTGCGGCGCAGATAGTAGGGACGATGGTACGGCTGCGCCACAAAGAGCGCCTGCGTGGCAAAGACCTCGGACAGCCCGAAGAGCGGGTTCTCGCGGCGAGCCAGTTCGAGCGCCGCTTCGGCGAGCAGCACCGCGGTGCAGTCGCGGGTGGCGGGTGTGGCGTAGATCGGACCGTGATAGCCGTGGCGCACCATCTGTGGTGCCCGGCCCGAGGCTGCCAGACCGCCGTGCGAGAGCAGGATCGCGTCGACTTTGCCGGGATCGAGCGGCAGATCGCGATTCTGTTCATCGGTCTGCGCGACGTTGCCCTGAAAGAGCCCGGCGTCGAGCAGCACGCGCGCTCCCGCGGCCTCGAGCAACATCATCGAGCCGGTCGCGGTGGCGGCGCCACCGAAGAAGGTCAACGTGCGGGGTGCGCTCATTTCGTCCCGAAGAGGCGGTCCCCGGCGTCGCCGAGGCCTGGAAGAATGTAGCCTTGCTCGTTGAGGCGCCGGTCCAGTGCGGCGGCAAAGACGGGCACGTCCGGGTGGGCTTCGGTGAAGGCCGCCGCACCCTCGGGCGCAGCCACCAGGCACAGCAGCACGATATCGTCGGCGCCGGCGCGCTTGAGTTCCGCCGCCCCTTCGATCGCCGATCCCCCAGTTGCTAGCATCGGATCGAGGAGGAAGAATCGGTGATGTTCGGTGGGGGTGGGCACCTTGAAGTAGTACGAAACGGGCTGCAGGGTCGCATGATCGCGGTAGAGCCCGATGTGGCCGACGCGGGCATTGGGGATCAGCTGGACGATCCCGTCGACCATCCCCAGGCCGGCCCGGAGAATTGGCACGAGCGCGATCTTGCGGGTAATCCGGTCACCGGTGGTCGCCTCGAGCGGGGTGATGACGGTGATCGGCTCGGTCGGGAGATTGCGGGTGACTTCGTACGTCATCAACGCCGCGATTTCACCGACGAGCTGCTTGAAGTCGCGCGACGAAGTCGTGGCATCCCGGAGGAGGGCCAGCTTGTGGCGAATCAACGGATGATCGAGCACCGTCAGCCCCCGACGGGGCGCGCTGGTCATTCGGGAAACCTCTCGCGAATGGTGGCGGATGGCAACATCCCGACCGGGATCGGGCAGGGTAGTGCGGGCTGCCACAAGCCGCTAGCGTTGACGGATGACCCTCCGCCACCGCGTCCGTCTGCTGGGCAGCATGGCTGTGCTTGCGGGATGCACGACGCCAGCGGCGCCGGCCACGCTGACTGCGGCACATCGCACCGCGGTCATCGACAGCGTCCGCACCATGCTCGATGCATGGCGCGGAGCCATGAATCAACGCGACTTTGCCCGCGCCGTCCGGTTCTATTCACCGGGGCCGGACTTTCGCTGGCTCGAGGACGGTGAGGTCCGATATACCACGCGGGATGAACTCGCCAATGCGATGCTGACGCTGGCGCCCACGCTGCGAGCCTTTGATCTGTCGCTCGAAGAGCCGGCCATCACGCCGCTCGCACCAGGAACGGCCGTCGTGACCGCCACGTTTGCGCAGAAGATGACTGACACCTCCGGGCGGGTACACGGCGTGGCGGGCGCGGTCTCTCTGACCGTGGTACATGCCGACTCGGGCTGGCAGATCGTAGTGGGTCAGACATCCACCCTTACGCCGCCCGCGCCAGCCCCGCCGCTCGCCGGCCGGCACAGCTGAGCCGCGGGGTAGTGGCCGGCCCGGCATGCTGCTAGGGTTCAGCGGCTGACGTCCATCGCCAACCCTTACCTTCAGCGAGTCATGCCCGAATCCGCTCCAAACGAAACCGCACCCCTTCCGGTCACCCCGGATCCGGTCGCGCAGAAGCTCTTCAAGGCCCGCATCGTCATCATCTCCGGCGAAATCACCCAGTCCGTGGCCGAGCGGGCGATGGCGCAGCTGCTGGCGCTCTCGGTCGAGTCCACGACCAAGCCGATCACTGTCTACATCAATTCACAGGGCGGCCACGTGGAGGCCGGTGACACGATCCACGACATGCTCCGCTTCATTGCCGCACCGGTGCGGATGGTCGGCACGGGTTGGGTGGCGAGTGCCGGCGCGCTGATCTTTGTGGCGGTGCCGCGGAAGCAGCGGTACTGCCTGCCCAACACGCGCTTTCTCCTGCATCAGCCCGCGGGCGGGATGGGCGGCACCGCGTCGGATATCGCGATCGAGGCGCGCGAAATCGTGAAGATGCGCGAGCGGCTCAATCGCATCTTTGCGCGCGAGACCGGCCAACCAATCGAACGCATTGAAGACGATACGACGCGCAACTTCTGGCTCGACGCCGAGCAGGCCAAGGAGTACGGACTGGTCGGCAGCATCATTCACAAGCAGACGGAGCTCGACTGAATCATGCGTCAGACCCTCGCGGTGCTCATGCTGGGATGCTGCGCGCCGGCGCTGCTCGCCGCGCAGGGAAAGATTCTGCCACCGGCCGAGCAGATCGCACTCGCCGTGCTGCCGCTGCCAATGGAGTTCCGCGCTTCGGCCGCCGTCCTTGGCTACAACGCGGCGGGGAAGCTGGTCACACTGCGTGCGGGGACAGGCCCGATGGTCTGCCTTGGCGATGACCCCAAGCAGCCGAACTTTCATGTCGCCTGCTACCATCGCAGCATGGAGCCGTTCATGGCCCGCGGCCGTGATCTGCGGGCCCACGGCACCAAGGATCCACAGGTCGACACGGTGCGGTACGCCGAAGTGAAATCGGGAAAGATTCCGATGCCCAAGGAAGCCGCGCTCTGGTCGCTCACGGGACCGCGCACGTCCGTGGACGTGAAAAATGCGCGCGTCGGCAAGGATGTGGCAGCGTTGTATGAGGTGTATCTCCCCGGCGCGACCGCTGCGTCGACGGGTCTGCCATCGAGCCCGCAACCGGCCGGTCCGTGGCTGATGGATCCGGGCACGCCCAAGGCGCACATCATGTTCACCATGTCGATGCCGTGAGGAGCAGCGGATGCTGACCGATACCGTCAAGCGTTGCCTGCAGCGCGATCTGGCTGGCTTTGCCGCCGAACTCGACGGCTACCGCGACGACGCGCAGGTCTGGGCGCTTCCGGTGGAGATGAAGAATTCCACGGGCACGCTCGTGGTCCACGTCTGCGGCTCGTTGCGCCATTTTATTGGCGGCATTCTGGGAAAGAGCGGCTACGTGCGCGATCGCGACGCGGAGTTTGCGGTGCGCAACCTGCCGCGCGTCGAGCTGGAGATGCTGATTGCAGTGACCCGCGACGAGATCACGCGAGCACTCGATCATCTCGATCCTGCCACGCTGAGCAAGGATTTTCCGGTCCCGGTCGGCGGCGTGTCGCTGCACACCGGGCGTTTCCTGGTTCACCACGCTACGCACGTCGCCTATCATCTCGGCCAGGCCGATATTCACCGGCGCGTCGTGACCGGGAGCTCTGCCGCCGTCGGCACCATCTCGCCTACCGCGATCGCGGATCCCGTCGTTCCGTGACCATGACCCGCCGCAACATCGCCAGCGGCGTCAAATTCGAAGCAATTTCGGTTATTCACGCGCGGTGCGCGTCGGGCCGTTCATTCATGTCACG